>DASRZO010000001.1:0-9998 GCA_035686405.1 Pseudomonadales bacterium
TGGCAGCTGAACTACGGCTACGAGTTCATCAAGAACTGGACCGCCAACGCGCACTGGGCCTACAACCGTTTCGAGACGCGGCAGGATTGCGTGGGCTCGAACAGCTGCTTCGGCATCTCCGGCAACCAGAGCTATTCCGACTGGAGTCTCGGCGTATCGACGACGTGGCTCAGCGTGACGTGGGCGCTGGCATACGTCGATACCAACATCAGCAAGAGCTCGTGCTTCGGTCCGGGCAACGGCTCGCTGTGTGACGCGACGGCGGTGTTCTCGATTTCGAAGAGCCTCTAGTCCCCTACGAATACGTCGGACACGGAGGCGCGGGTGCCGTGCCTCCGCCGTCCACATCTCGCCTACAACGGATCGGTTGAGGGGATCGATCTGATCCCAGTTGTTACGGCGTCTTCGCCTGCGGCTTCTCGATATCGATCAGCTCGACGTCGAAGATCAACACCTGATTCGGGCCGATGCGGTCGCCGGCGCCGGCGGCGCCGTAGGCGAGCTTCGACGGGATGTAGAGCTCCCACTTGTCGCCTTCCTTCATCAACTGCAGCGCTTCGGTCCAACCGGCGATGACGCCGTCGACTTCGAACGTCACCGGTTGACCGCGCGCGATCGAACTGTCGAAGACCGTGCCGTCGATCAGTTTCCCTTCGTAGTTGACCTTGACGGTGTCCTTCAACGTCGGGGTCTTGCCGGCGCCGGACTTGAGCACCTTGTATTGCAAGCCGGAGGCGGTCGCTTTCACGCCTTCTTTCTTCGCGTTCGCGGCGAGGAACGCGTCGCCCGCTTTCGCATTCGTCGCAGCTTCGACTTGCTGGCGGGCCTGTTGCTTGTCGACCAGTTGCGCGCGCTCCGCATCGAGCACTTGTTTGATTTCGGCGTCGCTCATCGCGAGCTTGCCCGCGATCGCGTCGGCCATACCCGCGGCGAAGGCCTTCGGATCGATGTCGACGCCTTGCTTCTTGAGACCGGCTTCGACCTGCGTCCCGAGCGCGTAGCTGAGCTTCTGCTTCGCGTCTTTCATTTCGGGCGCGTCGGCCGCATACGCAGCGGCACCGAGAACGGCGACCAAGGTCGTGATCAGGATTGGGCGGATTCGCATCGTTTATTCTTTGTGGGGCAGCGCGTGCCGCGGGCGCCGCATTGTGACCGATCGGCCCAACGGGCGCCAATCGACGGCTCGAGTTGCTACACTGGCAGGCGCCGCTCAGTAGGAGATTTCCAGTGCGAATCCGAACGGGTGCATGGTGTGCCGTGGCGGTATTGTCGTGTGCAGCGGCGTCCGCCGATGATCCGGCGCCGGATTCGAGCGCTCCGAGTCGGCCACGAACGGCGGCGGAATACGCAGCGACCCCGCAAGCGAACGGCGAGAAGCCGATCTGCCGGCAAGAGGCCGTGACCGGATCGAGGATCACCAAGACGGTGTGCCTGACGCCGTCGCAGCGCGCGCAACAACGGCAAGACGGGCGTAAAGAGCTGCAGGACTCGCAGCTGCGCGCGATGGGTACCTGCGTGGCGTCGCTCTGTCAGAACTAGTCGACGGCGGAGCCCAACGATCTGGCGGAGGGGCGAGCGAGGCGGTCGCCGCACGCCGACGACGCGAAATAGTCTTCGAGTCGCTTGCCGGGTTCGTCGGGGAACGTCGAACGCAGGCTGCGCGCGGCGGCGATGCGGTCGACGCGGAAGCTGCGGAAGTCTTGCCGTAGCTCGCACCATGCGCCGAGCGTCCAGCTCATGCCCCAATACGCGAGCGTCAACGGCCACACGATGCGTTCGGTCGAGTCCTGATCGGCGTCGCGATACTCGAGAAACATCCGCATGCGGTGATTGATCGCGTCGCGCACGTCGCCGAGCATCTGCGTCGTGGTCTCCGACATCCGCACGTCCGGCACCACCAACCGTTGCGAGTGCAGTTGCGGCCGCAATCGTTCCGGCAGCACCGCGTCGACCTTCGCGAGAATGCGGTCCGCTGCCTCGGCCATGCGCGCATCGCCCCACGCCTTGGCGACCTCGGCGCCGAACACCAGCGACTGCAGTTCGTGTTCGTCGAACATCAGCGGCGGAATCTGATAGCCGCGGCGCAAGCAGTAGCCGACGCCGGCCTCGCCTTCGACCGGCACCCCGGACGCGACGAGATCCTGGATATCCCGATAGATGGTGCGCTCCGAGACTTCCAAGCGCTCGGCGATGACGCGGGCCGTCAGCACACGGCCGCGGCCGAGCAACAGCACGATTTGGAACAGGCGGTCGGCGGGTCTCATGCCGGCGATCGTACCATCGCAACGGCCACGACAGTCGCCAGCGGATCGCGCGCTACTGCCATAGCGTTGTCAGCAATCGTCACAAAATGTGGGGCTCGTGCGTCTTCTACTGACACGGCGCTGTCAGTAGGTGGCTCGTATGCTGGCGGCCGGTTGCAGGAGGGCGCGGACATGGAACGGCTGATCGAGACATTGCGGGCGCAATTGAACAAACAGTGGAACAAGACGGCCGACGAATACGAACTGCTGCGCGACGTGCGCGCGTGGTACGGGCGTTGGGTCCAGTTGCGCGAGCTGCGCTATCGCCACCTGGCCGACATCCTCGACGACCTGGAGCGGATGGATTCGGTTCAGTGGAAGGCGGGTGACGCCGAGCCGAGCTCGCTCGCCGGCAAGTCCCAGCGCATCGGCGCAGCATCGACCGACAGCGGCACGCAGATCCGCTGCGCATCGCCCCATGCCGTGTGCTCGATCGCCGGCGCGCGGTCGGCGTCGGTCTCCGGCGCGAGCGGGGCCGACGACCGCTGCTCGCCGTGATCGATCAGCAGTTGCGCGGTCCGCGCCAGCGCCAGCCGGGCGCGCACCGCGTGGCCCGTGGCAAGACGTTGCGCAAGGCCGCGCACGACCGCGGCGGCGAGCAAGTAGCCGGTTGCGTGGTCGAGTGCTTGTACCGGTAGCGGCACGGGCCGGTCGGCATTGCGCCAGCGCATCCCCGAGTCGGCGATGCCGGCGCTCATCTGTACCAAGCTGTCGAAGCCGCGCCGGTCGCGCCACGGGCCCGACCATCCATAGGCGTTCAATGCCACGTCGACGAGACCGGGATTGAGCCGCGCGCGCGTCGCGGCGTCGTAGCCGAGGCGGTCGAGCGCATCGGCGCGATACCCGTGCAGCAACACGTCGGCATCGGCGAGCAATGCATCGAAGCGCATCCGGTCGTGCGCGTTCGTCAGATCCATGCGCGCGCAACGTTTGCCGAGCGTGACTTCCGGGACGATGGCGGGCTCGTTCCAAGTGGGCGGATCGACGCGCAATACCTGCGCCCCGTAGCCGGCGAGAAAACGGCTCGCCACCGGTCCCGCGAGCACGCGCGTCAGATCGAGCACGCGCACGCCGGCGAGCGGCCGCTCCAACGAGCCCGCCCAGTCGCGGCGGGCGCCGCGCTCGGTCGTTTCGATACGCACCAGCGGCTCGGCGGCGAGTGCGCGACCTTGCGGATGCGCGCGCCATGCGTCGAGCGAGTGCATCTCGGCGGCGCAGCCGCCCGAATCGACGATGGCGGTCTCGAGTTCCGTGGCGGTCCAGCGAGCGACCGCTGCTGCCATCGCGGCCTTGTCGGCCTGCACGCCGAGCACGCGTTCGGCTGCGGCGCGATGGTGCGGCGCGTTCGTATGCAGCCGAATCCAGCCGTCGGCAGTTCGGTAGTCCCCGGCGATCGGATCCCACGGCGCCGGCAACGACCATCCGATGGGGCGAATCGACAAGCCGAACCAGATCGACGCGAGTCGGCGGTCGACGCGTACCGTGACGGCCGTGCCGTGGCGAACGCGCTGCAGATCCGCGATCGCGAGCCCGGCGGCCGCGATCGAAGCGGCGGCGAGGTCGGTGACGTTGAAGCGCGAATCGAGCGCACCGTCGCCGCTGAACGCGACGACGCGTGCGCCGTCCGCCGCACCGCCGAGCGCGGACCAGATCGACCAGGTCAGGTTGGCGGACTGTGTCGTCATCGTTCGATGTCTCGTGGATCGTCGGCGACGTTATGCCGTGTCGCACCGCTTCGGCAAGGCTCGGGTTGCACGCCGCCGGCGAACGTTGGACGCTGTCGGATATGCAGTGCGTTGCGGAATGCACTACGGAGTGAGTCGCGGAGTGAAGTGGTGAATTCCGATACGCCGCCGGTCGTTCCGATCGGACTCGACGCCTATCGCCAGTGGCACCGCTGGGCGCAGCAGCGCATCGGCGTGCGCGCGTACCTGCGCTCGACGTACGACCGCACCGGTCACAACCGCACGGCGGACGCGTCGCACTATCTGCAGCAGCAAGCAGAGGACTTCAACGTCACGCTCGATGTCGAAGGCCCGGGCGTGCTGTATTTCGTGCGGACGAATCGTTGGCACGGTAGCCCGTGGCATTACGAAGTCGACGGCGTCGACCACGTCGTCGAAGAATCGACGACGCGCGATCCGACGCGGCCGCTGCACGATGCGGTGTTCTTGCCGACCGAGTCGTTCCCGACGCCGCTGACGTACACGTATGCGACGACGCACGGCGCCGACCTCAGTTGGGTGCCGATCGCGTTCAGCGACCGTTTGCGGCTCGCGTATTCGCGCACGTTCTACGGCACCGGCTACTACATCTATCACCAGTTCGTGCCCGGTGTGCCGTTGAGCGCGCGCCTAACGGCTTGGCACAGTCGCGACGTACCCGATCCGGCGGTGCTCGATCTGCTGACGCGGGCCGGTGCCGATCTGACGCCGGGCTCGGCGACGATGCAGCGCGAGGCGGGCTTTTCGCTGGTGGCGCGTTCGACGGTGCGGTTGTGCGAGTTGCGCGCGCCGCCGACGCAGATCCGCTATGTCGAGTTGTCGGCGCCGGCCGAGCGCGCGGTCGACTTCGGGCGAGCGCGGCTGACGATCGTATGGGACGGCCGCGCGCAGCCTTCGGTCGACGCGCCGATCGATCTGCTGTTCGGCGCAGGGACGCTGTACAACCGCGACGGCCGCGAGTGGCTCGTCAAGGCGTTGCCGATGTCGATTCGTTTCAGCGGCGGCCGCGTCGTACTGACGTGTCAGTTTCCGATGCCGTTCTTCCGCTCGGCGTCGTTCGCGATCCGTGCCGGCCACGAGGGCGCGCCGATCGACGGCTGCCGTTGGGTGATTCGCGGCGACGCATACGACGGTCCGTGGAATCACCTCGGCTACTTCCACGCGACGTATCGCGACCACGCGCAGCCGCGATTCGGCGAGGACCTCGTTTTCCTCGACACCGACGGCGTCGAAGGCGCGGCCGAATGGTCCGGCAGCATCGTCGGTACGTCGTTCGTGTTCACCGACCGCAACGTGTTGACGACCCTCGAAGGCGATCCGCGTTTTTTCTTCGACGACAGCCGCACGCCGCAAGTGCAAGGCACCGGCACGGAGGAGTGGGGCGGTGGCGGCGACTACTGGGGCGGTCGCACCATGACGTTGCCGTTGGCGGGTCATCCGGTCGGCGTCGCCGACGCGCGCGACGCACGGGATCCGAAAGATCTGATCCATTCGGCGTATCGGTTCCTGCTCGCGGACCTGATGCCGTTCGGCCGCCACGCGCGCGTCGGCTTCGAACACGGCGGCGAGAACGAATCGGTCGAGCACTATCGCTCCGTCACGCATTGGTACGGCTTGCCGAGCCCGAGTCTGGTGTTGACCGACGTGCTCGACGTCGGCGACGGCGACAGCGAGCGGCGCCACGGCTATCAGTCGCCGGAGGCGAGCGAACCGTACGCGATCACGTCGCGGTACGAGTGGGGGCCGGATCACCTGCCGGTGTCGATCGGCCAACCGCTCGCGCTGCCGGATCACTACGTCGACCTCGCGTTCGACGCGCCGCGCGGTCGTTACCGCGTGTGGGTGGAACTGAAGACCGGTGTGGAGCTCTTCGACGCCGCGGTGTGGCTCGAATTCAACGGCGACATCGGCCGTGGCTCGGTGAAACAGTCGTGCAACGGCACGGCCGGTTTCCTCAACGTCGGCCGCGCGCCGCACGCGTTTCGTTTTCAGACCGCAGCGACGCCGACGTCGACGGTCGAATTCACGCACGACGGCGCGCAGCGAATGCGCATTCAGCCGCGCATCGGCTGTCCCGAGATCGGCCGCATTCTGTTGAGCCCCGACCGGGTTGGCCGGCCGGCGCCGGATCTCGAACTCGGCGACGGCGAACTGCTGCTGACGGCCGCGCACGTGCGCGCGCACACGGGTGCGTTCGAGCCGCAGATCGACGTGACCGGCATCGAGTCGATCGTCTTGAACGAACGCCCGCGCGAGATCGAGATCTATCCGGCGGAAACGAAGCGCGGTCGGTACACGCTCGGCGCCTCGACGTTCACGCTCGCGATCCGTCCCGACAACCACGGCGTGGTGCTGCGCAGGACGCTCGACTATCGCTTCGCGAACCAGCGCGCGCGCGTGTACGTCGGCGCAGCCGACGAGTGGTTTTATGCCGGCGTGTGGTACTTGGCCGGTTCGAACACCGTGTACCACTCCTTTCCCGTGTTCGAGGGCGAGCTCGGCGCGAGTCAGCCGACCGTGATCACGTCGAACCGGCGCTTTCGCGACGACGAGTTTCTGGTGCCGAAACACTTGACCGCGGGTCGCGGCGAGCTGCGCGTGTTGGTGGATTTCGCGCCGCGCAATCCGCCGCTGTTGCCGACCCGCGGTCCGCAGCCGACGGCGTGGAGCGAGATCGAATATCGCGCGTATTCGGTGGTGATGCCGACGGTCGAGTTGCCCTGACGGCCGTACACAGGCGGTCGACTACCGGCGCGATTTCGGAATGTGGCGCTCGCCCGTGAATTGGTTGACGTAGACCTTCCACGGATAGTGGTCGCCTTCGCCCTTGCAGCCGACGACCCGCAGATGCTGCGTCAGGATTCGGCGCCACTCGGCGGTGGTGTTGGCGGGCGTCATGTGCGGCGTCTTGCCGTGATGGAACGTGACGCTGCCGAACTCGAGCGGGCACGGCACGACGTCCGCGCCGGGCGGCGGATCGCACGTCAGCAGATCGCTCTGGATGTTGTCGGGCTGCCGATGCGCCAGCACGCCGAGCTTGTGGCCGCCGTCGATGAAATGCATGCAGCCGTTGGCGACGTCGACGTCGTGGAACGGCATCCAGCACGTGATGCCGCGGCCGTCGAGGTTGCGCCCCCAATAGCCTTCGTCTTGGTGCCACAGCGTCGGCGCGCTGTTGCCGGGCGGCTTCGCGAGGAACTGGTCGTACCAGAACTCGAGCGGCTGGCCCATCAGCCGCGACGCGAAATCGATCGCCCACGAACGAAACTTCGATTGATTGAGCTCGGGCCAATGTTGGGTGGGGCTCGCTTGCACGATTTTGAATTCGCGTTGCTCGCGCGGCGTGCCTTTCTCCCAAGCCCAGTCGAATGCCATCGACTCCTTCTTCGACAGGATCTCGTCGCAACGTGCCGTCAGAACGTCGAGATCGGCCGGATCGATCGCATCGGCGACGGTGATCCAACCGTGCTCTGCGAAGAATTCGACATCGCGATTCGTGGCGACAGGGTAGGCCACGGTGCTCCTTGTCGGTGGTTGGGGTCGGTCAGTACAGTAACGCGGCCGAGAAATCGATTTCAACGCGGCGATGAAACACGAAGTCGAGGGTGGCGAGGACCGCAGCAGCCGCCGCATCGCGTGCATCAGCGGGCGATCGGCGTGAATGCCGCCAACGAGCGCCTCGAGGGGCTCGGCGCTTTGATCGGGGGAGGCCGCATGAGGAAGATGAAGTTCGGACCGCCGCCGGGGCAACGCTTCGACGTGACGGCCACTGCGGAGCAAGTGCAGTTCTTCGCCGACAACGGCTTCCTCGTCGTCGAGCGCATCACGACCGACGAAGAAATCGAATGGATGCGCCGGATCTACGAGCACATCTTCTCGCCGGAGCACGATGCGCGTTACAGCTCGCCGGTGGATCGCTCCGCCAATCGCGACGCCGGCGCGGCGAGCATGCTGTCGCAATCGTTCTATCCGGAGATCGAATTCCCGGAATTGCTAACGACCAATCACTGGCGCAACGCCCGCCGCATCGCGTCCGCATTGCTCGGCGTCGACGAGGCACGGCTGAGCAGTTGGGGCCACATGATCCGGAAGCCCCCGGGCGGCAAGCCGGCGCTGTGGCATCAAGACCACGCGTATTGGCCGCCGGAAATGGATTTCTGTGCACTCGGCGTGTGGTTGCCGATGCACGACGTCAGCGTGGAGATGGGCGCGATGCAGTTCATTCCCGGTTCGCACAAGCGTGGTCTGCTGAAGCATCGCCACGACGACGAACCGCAGTACAACGTATTGACGGTCGACGCGCCGTTCGACGCATCGACCGCCGTCGCGTGTCCGCTCGAGAAAGGCGGTTGTACGTTCCATCATTCGCAGACGCTGCATTACACGGCGCCGAACACCACCGACCGACCGCGGCTCGCTTATCCGATGGAGTTCCAAACCACGCCGGTGCGGCGCGCGCAGCCGCTCGACATGCCGTGGATGGAACAATTTCGTCAGGCGACCGGCTCGCGGAAGATCTACAACGTCGCCGACGGCGTGATCTCGGAGCTGTGATCGCGCAACGTTGATCTGCGGTCTCGAACTGCGATGCCGGATCTGCGGCAGCGCCGATTCACGACCGGCATGCGGCCGACCGACGCAGTAACACGAGCGCGCGTGCAAGTCTTTCGCAAGCGCGCTTCGATCCATGATGATGTGCGCCCGCGGTGCCCCTCACGCACCGCCTTCGTGTCGGGAGGCGCATTTTGAAGATCGGCTCGCTCGTGCTCTGCATCGCGTTTACGTTCGCCGCTGCGGCACGCGCGGAATCGAACACCGTGCCGCCCGAAGGATGGCCGCGACCGCTGACGCTGACGGGGGCGCAGGCGCTGGTGTATCAGCCGCAGATCTCGGAATGGCACGACGACCGACTCGCGTTCCGCTGCGCGGTGGCGCTGACGCCGACGGGCGGCGCAAAGACGTACGGCGCAGTATTCGTTTCGGCCCGCGTGCAAATCGACAAAACGCGCCGCGTAGTCGGCTTCTCCGACGTCGCGGTGACGCGCGTGAACTTCCCGCTGCTGCCGAACAACGGCAACGTCTACCGTCAGGACTTCGAAGCGCACGTCCGCGCCGGGATGAAGACGCTGTCGCTCGACCGCTTCGAGGCCGCGCTCGTGGCCGACGCTGCGATCAAGCCTACGCCGGTCGCCGTGTCGAACGTGCCCCCCAACATCATCGTCAGCAATTCGCCGGCCATTCTGGTGCCGATCGACGGTCCGCCGACGTTGGTGCCGATCCCCGGCGACGACGCGTTTCGGCGCGTCGTGAATACGCGCGCCCTGATCGTGCAGGATCAGGAATTGATGAGCTTTTACATTCACGTCTACGACGGCTGGCTCGTCGCCGATTCGATCGACGGACCGTGGACGCTGCCGCAGGACTCGATCGGCGGGCTCGACACGATCGCGGTGCAGTACGTCCAGAGCGGGCTCGATCTGTTGTGGGGTCCGAAGCTCGACGAGTCGACGCCGTCGCTGAAATCCGGCGTGCCGACGATCTACACGCCGCACGTGCCGTCGGAGCTGATCGTGTTCAAAGGCCAGCCGGACTTCGTCGCGGTCCCGCATACCGATCTCGAATGGGCGATCAATACCCGCAGCGACGTGCTGATGGATGCGAAGACGCGGAAGATCTACGCGCTGTTGTCGGGCCGTTGGTTCACGGCGTCCGCATTCACCGGGCCGTGGCAATTCGTGGCCTCGGATGCGTTGCCGCCGGACTTCAAACGCATTCCGTCGGATGCGGCGGCGTCGGTGGTTTTGACGCAGGTCGCCGGCACGCCGCAAGCGCGTGAAGCGGTGATCGCGAATTCGATTCCGCAGACGGCGGCGGTGCCGCGCAGCAACGGCCCGACCTTCACGCCGCAGATCGATGGGATTCCGATCTTCTCGCCGATCGCCGGCACGACGTTGCAGTGCGTACAGAACGC
>DASRZO010000002.1:0-4715 GCA_035686405.1 Pseudomonadales bacterium
TCGCCGATCAGATCATCGACGGCGTCATCGCCGCGCTGACCGATCCGGCGTGATGGTGCGCGTCGTCGCGGCCGCGTGCCTGACGATGCTGCTCGGGTGCGCGAGCGACATCTCGACGCACGTCGACTTCTGCTGCGGCGCCAAGACGCCGGCGGTATCGACGTACGACGTCACGCTGGTGGCGGTGCCGATGTTCATGGTCGGTTCGCTGCGCGGTGCGTTGATCGACGCGCTCGCGACGCGCGGATGGCGGGAGTCGACCACACGGCCGGATGCGTTGATCACGCTGCAGTATGCGGCAGTGTATCCGGACCGGCCGCTCGCGAACGACGGTTTCGCCGATCCGTTGGCGAACGGCGGGCCGCGCAAGTACGACGCGCGCGTCACGCTCGACGTCCGGCGCGCATCGGACAACGCGGAGCTCTTGCGCGGCACGTTGTCGCGCGAGCACACCGAATCGGTCGGCGAGTACGACCATCGCCGTGCGACGGACGCGATGCGCGACGCGTTCGAGCGTCTCGTCAGCCGGCTGCCGAAAGCATGACGCAGCCGCAACCGCTCGCCGGCATCGTCGTGCTCGACTTCGGCCAGATCTACAACGGCCCGTATTGCGGCTTTCTCCTTGCAATGGCAGGCGCTCGCGTGATCAAGATCGAGTCGCCGCAAGGCGAGAGTCTGCGCGGCCGGGCCGAGCGCAGTTCGGCGAGTTATCCGTTCGCGATGCTGAATTCGAACAAGGACGCGATCACGCTGAACCTGAAATCGGAACGCGGGCGCGAGTTGCTGCGCGGGCTCGTTGTGAAGGCCGACGTGCTGCTCGAGAACTTCTCGCCCGGCACGATGGACCGGCTCGGCGTCGGAGCTGATGTGTTGCGCGTGGTGAACCCGCGATTGATCTACGCGGCGGCGACCGGCTTCGGCCGGACCGGCTTGCATCGCGACTACCTCGCGATGGACATCACGGTGCAGGCGATGAGCGGCGTCATGGCGATCACCGGCGACGGCGATGGTGCGCCGTTGAAGGCGGGGCCGGCGCTGTGCGATTTCCTCGGCGGCATCCATTTGTATTCGGCGATCATGACGGCGTTGTTCCAACGGGAGCGCACGGGGGCGGGTGCGGTCGTCGACGTCGCGATGCAAGACGCCGTGTTTCCGACGCTGGCGTCGGCGATCGGCGCGCGCTACTTCCTCGGCCGCCATCCGGCGCGTACCGGCAACCGGCACTTCGCGTTGAGCCTGGCGCCGTACAACGTGTATCGCGCGCGCGACGGCTACGTCGCGATCATCTGCATCCGCGAAGGTCATTGGCGCAACTTGGTCGAGGCGATGCGACGGCCGGAGTTGCTGACCGATCCGCGTTTCGCCGACATGGCGGCGCGAGCGAAGAACATGGACGCGGTCGACGCGACGGTAGAGGCGTGGACGAGTACGCTCGACAAGGACGCAGTGTTCCGCATCACGCAGGCGCACGACATCATCTGCGCGCCGGTGCAGGACCTCGACGACGTGCTCGACGATCCGCATCTGCACGCGCGCGGCATGCTGAATCGAGTGCACCATCCGCTGCTCGGCGACGCGGTGTTGCCGAGCACGCCGTTGCGGTTCGAGGGCGTCGAGCCGCCGCCGCTGCGCGTGAGCCGCGATCTCGGCGCCGACAACGAAGCGGTGTACGGCGAGTTGCTCGGGTTGTCCCCCAACGAAGTTGCACGGCTGCGACGCGACGAAGCGATCTGACGGCCGTGGCCGCGGCGCGGATCATGAGCCGCGCGCATCCTTGATATGAGTCGCGCGGCGTTGCCGGCGCCGGATGGCGCCGTGGTAACCTAGCGCGCTTTTTTGGCGGAGCCCTCCATGTCCACGCAGTTCGATCCGATCGAAGACGTCATCGCCGCGATCGCCGCCGGCGAGATCGTCATCGTGGTCGATGACGACGATCGGGAAAACGAAGGCGACTTGATCATGGCGGCGTCGCGCGCGACGCCGGACAAAGTCGCGTTCATGATCCGCCACACGAGCGGCATCTTGTGCACGCCGATCCTCGAAGAAGATGCGAAACGTCTGCATCTCGATCCGATGGTCGCGCGCAACGACGCGCCGATGAGCACCGCGTTCACGGTCTCGGTCGATTTTCGCCACGGCCTCACGACGGGCATTTCTGCAGAGGAGCGTGCGAACACGATTCAGGCGCTCGCGAACGGCAACGTCGGGGCGCAGGATTTCGTGCGCCCCGGACACATCTTCCCGCTCGTCGCGCGCACCGGCGGCGTGCTGGTGCGGTCGGGCCACACGGAAGCCGGCGTCGATCTATCGAAGTTGGCAGGATTGCCGCCGGTCGGCCTACTTGCCGAGATCGTCAACGACGACGGCACCGTGAAGCGTCTGCCGCAACTGCTCGAGTTCGCGCAGACGCACAAGCTGAAGATCACGTCGATCGCCGATCTCATCACGTACCGGCAACGGCGCGAGCACTTGGTCGAACGCGTGCGCGAATTCTCGGTGAAGACGTCGATCGGACCGGCGCGCGCGTTCGCGTACAAAACGAAGTTCGAGGACGCCGAACACCTCGCGCTCGTCTTCGGCCGCATCGAACGCAACCGTGCGGCGGCGGTGCGGATTCATCGCGAGAAATTGATCGAAGACATCTTCGGACCGCAGGACGATCACCCGTCGCGCTTGCTCGAAGTGGCGATGAAGCGCATCCACGATCTCGGCGGCGGCGTGTTCATCTATCTGCGCAGCGGCTTCGTCGGTGTGCCGCTCGATACGCTGACGAATCCGATCGCGCCGAGCCGTGCCGACATGCGCCGCGCGGAGTGGCTCGAGATCGGTGTCGGCGCGCAAATCCTGCGCGACCTCGGCGTCGGCCGCATTCGGATCATTGCCGGCCGCGAAGTCGACTACGTGGGGATGTCGGGCTTCGGACTGACGCTCGAAGGCACCGAACTGCTCGGCGACTGATCGGGCGGCCAATACGTCTGCGGCAATTCGTGATCGCGCGTATGGTCGCGATAGTGGAAACCGCGTGCGCTGCCGTCCGGACCGACGTAGACGATGCGGATGTCGCGCGTACGTCGATGACACGTGTTGCATCGCACCCGAGCACGTACGTCGGTCACGGTTGCGTCGCCGCCGAGGCGCGAAATCACCGCCGCTAGATCGATGCGCTCCATGCGTCCACACTCGATGCACACGGCATAGAGTTCGAAATGCGTCACGAGATCCGCCAGCGTCTCCATACTGGGTGAATATACAGTATATAGGCCGATGAACAGCGACTTGCCCCTCATCGCGATCAGTGCCGGCGATCCGGCCGGCATCGGCGCGGAAGTGCTCGCGAAATCGCTCGCGAGCGGCGAACTGCGACGCTGGTGTCGGCCGCAGGTCGTCGGCGCGCGTTGGGCGATCGAAGCCGGTGCGCGTGCGGCGAACGTGAGTCTCGGCGATCTCGACGTCGTCGACGTCGGCGTTCCGCGGCCGCCCGACTTTCGTTTCGGCGCGGTGTCGCCGGTGTGCGGCACGGTCGCTGTGCGGGCGGTCGAACACGCCGCCGAACTCGCCGCGCGCGGCGACGTCGCCGCGATGGTGACGTGTCCGATCAACAAAGAGGCGGTGCACGCGGCCGGGTTCGTCGACGACATCGGCCACCAGGAGATCCTCGCGCGCCTCACTGGTGCCGCGTGGACCGCGACGATGTTGATGACGCCGGGCCTGCGCGTCGTGCATCTGTCGACGCACAAGTCGTTGCTCGAGGCCGCGCGCTTCGTCACCGCTGTCAACGTGTTCGAGAAACTGCAGCTGACGCGCGACACGCTCGCACGATGGGGCCTGCAGAATCCGCGCATTGCGGTTGCCGCGCTGAATCCGCACGGCGGCGAAGGCGGTTTGCTCGGCCGCGAAGAGATCGAGCAGATCGCGCCGGCGGTCGCTCGTGCCCGTGCCGAGGGGATCGACGCGGTCGGACCGATTCCGGCCGACTCCGTCTTCACGCGCGCGATCGCCGGCGAATTCGATCTCGTGCTCGCGATGTACCACGATCAAGGCCACATCGCGATCAAGGTCCACAACTTCGCCGAGAGCGTCACCGCGACGCTCGGCATTCCGTTCATCCGCACGTCGGTCGATCACGGCACCGCGTTCGACATCGCCGGCCGCGGTATCGCAGACCCGACGAGCCTCGTTGCGGCGACGCGCGCCGCCGTCACGCTCGCGACGGGTCGGCTCGGTCGCGACGGCTTCTAGGACCCGATCGCTGCACGATGCGGTCCTTTCAACGCCATCTGCGCGTACGCGGCCGTCGCGGCGGAAACGTCGTTGCGACAGTTGGTGCGCGACGCCGCGTTATTGCAGTATTGCGCGCCTGGCATCGTTGAATGAGCAGAGGGGACAACACGATGAAAGCCGCCGTATTTCGCGAAGTGAACAAGCCGATGGAAGTGGAGGACGTACAGATCTCGAAGCCGGGTCCGCGCGAAGTATTGGTGCGCTCGTCGGCCGTCGGCGTGTGTCACTCGGACCTGCATTTCTTCAACGGCACGTATCCGGGACAACTGCCGATCATCCTCGGTCACGAGGCCGCCGGGGTCGTCGAGCAAGTCGGCTCCGAAGTGAGCTACGTCAAGCCGGGCGATCACGTGATCACGTGTCTGTCGGTGTTTTGCGGCACGTGCGAGTACTGTCTGACCGGTCACATGTCGCTGTGTCAGGAGCCGGCGCTG
>DASRZO010000003.1:0-13765 GCA_035686405.1 Pseudomonadales bacterium
CTCACGCGGACCCGGTGCCGTCGCCGAGCGCGTGCTGAGCGCGAAGCGTGCGTTCATCGCGAAGTGGAAGAACGAGTTCGCCTCCGACGAGGTACCGATCAACCAATACCGCGTCGTCGCGGAACTGATGCAGCGGCTCGACCCGGCGAACACGATCATCACGCACGATGCCGGCACACCGCGCGAACAACTCGTGTCGTTCTGGGAAGCGACGGTGCCGCGCGGCTACATCGGCTGGGGCAAGACGACTCAGCTCGGCTTTGGTCTCGGCGCGATCATGGGCGCGAAGATCGCCGAGCCGAACAAGGTGTGCGTGAACATCATGGGCGACTCGGCGATCGGCATGGTCGGCATGGACATCGAGACGGCGGTGCGCAACAAGATCGGCATCATCACGGTGGTGTTCAACAACGGCATCATGGCGATCGAGACGCCGTCGATGACGCACGCGCACGCGCACTACAACGCGAACGCGCAGGGCGGCAACTACGCGCAGCTCGCCGATGCGCTCGGCGCGTGGTCGAAGCGGGTCGAGCGGCCGGGCGACTTCGCGCCGGCGCTCGATCAGGCGCTCGCGGCGACGCGCGACGGTCGCCCGGCGGTGATCGAGTGCATCGTGAAGGCCGGCTACATCTGGCCGGGGCGCGGCGAACCGCGCGCGTGACGACAGCGCAGCGCGACACCGGCCGTTATCGCTTGTACGGGGCGAAAGGCAGCGGCGCGATGATCGTCGAAGTCGCTTTCGCGCGTGCGAGCCAACAGTTGGAAGCGCCGCTCGAGTGCGTCGATCTCGCGTGGGACGACATCGGCTGGAATAGCCGCACGCTCGCGCCCCTCAATCCGCTCGGTCAGGTGCCGACGCTGGTGATGCCGGACGGATCCGTGATGACGGAGAGCGCCGCGATCATCCTGCACCTCGGCGACATTGCACCGCAGTCGATGTTGGTGCCGCCGTCGAACCATCCGCAGCGGCCCGCATTTTTGCGCTGGCTCGTGTTCCTCGTGTCGGCCGTCTATTCGACCTTCACGTACGGCGACGATCCGAAGCGCTGGCTCGGCGGCGACGAGACCGCGGCGAAGCGACTGCGCAAATCGACCGACGATCATCGCGAGCTGCTGTGGCGCCACCTCGAGACGCGCGTCGGCGCGCCGTGGTTCCTCGGCGACACGTGGTCGGCGCTCGACATCTATCTGTGGCAGATGCAGTTCTGGCGGCCGGGACCGGATTGGTTTGTCGCCGAGTGTCCGAAGCTGCACGCGATCGCCGTTGCGATGCGCGCCGACCCGTACTGCAAGGCGGTCGCGCAGCGCAACGGGTTCTAACGGCCCGAATTAAGGCGGCTGCACGCGCTAGTCTCCGACCCATCGCGGTGCGGCATCCGTACGCCAGCACGCATTGGATCGATGTGGAGCGTGTGTGAACTCGAACGAGTAGGAGGTAGGCGCACGCGACGCGCGTCGGCACGCATCCGGTGTGGCGGCGTGTGTTACTTCACTCGGTGCGTGAACTGCCGCAGGCGTGTCCGCTCGACCGACCACCACTGCGAATCCTGCGCGCACGTTCGGATCGAAACGACGGCCGCGTTGCGCCGCGGGTCCGAATGGGCACGGACCTGCAACACCCAATCGCCCTTGACGTATCGGCGCACCGACTCCGCGGCGCCCGGCTTGCCTTGCAAGCCCGTATAGGTCCATCCGTACAACTCGTGCGGACGCACGAGTTGGCCCACCTCGTAGGGAGCGGCGGCCGTCACGCCTGGCCTCGTTCGACTCGAAAAGAGCGACTCTTCATTGCGCGCGCAGCATACAGTGATATTCGTCCCGTGCACGGCGCGGGCCGGATTTATCGTCGAATTGCGCATTGGGGGTGGATTCGCCTCGCGCTCGGGCCGTGTCTCGCCCACGGCCGATGTGATGGCTACCGCGCGCGGCGGTCGGTGGAAGTGGATCGCCGGATGATCGAGCCGATCCACCTGCTCGGCGATCCGGAACAGCGCGCCGCCGGCAGGCGTCGGCGCGTCGTCTATGGAGCGAGCTGATCGTGCTGCGGCAGCGTGTCGGTGATCGCGTCCCACGGCGCTTTCGAGCCGACGAAGATGTGGTATTGCGGGCGGACGCCCGGATCGACGTCGAGGCTGCCGCCGGGAATGTTCACGCGGCCGATCTTCGGCGAGTTGCGCGGCACGCCGCTGCCGCAGATTTCGCAGAAGTCGATGCCGAAGCGGTTCGCGCCCGGCAGATCGAAGACCTTCACGTGTTCTTGTCCGCGCGTGAAGCGTACGTCGTCGAGGCCGACGAACAGGTTGCTCGCGTGCGCGGCGCTGCGGCCGCGGCGACAGCGCGAACAATGGCAATTCACCATCAGCAGCGGCGGGCCGTCGATTTCGTAGCGGATCGCGTCGCAGAGACAACTGCCGCCGACCTTGCCGGGCGCGTGCGTGCGCACGTCGGGCGGTAGGTGCGGATCGGGATAGCCGTCTGGCGCGCCGGCGAACCGGCGCACGCCGTCGGTGATCGTGTACCACGGCGCTTTCGACGCCGCGAAGATGTGCATCTCGGGTTTCACGCCGCAGTCTTCGATCAGGTTGCCCGCCGGCACGAACCGCACCTCACCGGCGTCGTCGGGCGACGGCGTCACCGAACCGCAGGTCGGGCAGAAATAGCGCGGGCCGGTGCCGGGCAACTTCGACGTCCACGTGACGACATCGTCCTTGCCGGCGATCCACTCGAAGCCGCGCGCGGGCGCGCCGACGAACGTCGCGAACGCGGCGCCGTGGTGCTTGCGGCAGCGCGAACAATGGCAATGCAGCATCATCCGGAACGGCCCGTCGAGCCGAAACCGAATGCGTCCGCAGAGGCACGTACCGTTCGCCATCGTCGTCTCACCGGAAAGAGAACAAGGACGGCCATCGTGCGATCGACGGGCGGCGTATGCAACGGCGCGCCACGGCGCAAGTGCGCAGGTCGCGGCCGGCGTGGCCGCATTGGACGCTGCCGCCGACATCGTGCTGCAATGCCGGGCCCGGTAGCGCAGCGTACGGTACCGGCAGGAGGACACCATCACGACCCACGTCGCGCCGGCGGGCACGCCGGACGCTCGCAACTTGCAGGTGGATTTCTTCCGCGGGCTTGCGCTCGTGGTGATTTTCGTCAACCACATGCCGGGCAATCCGTGGACCTGGTACACGCCGTCGCGGCTCGGGCCGAGCGATGCGGCGGAGATCTTCGTCTTCTTGTCCGGCTACGCCGCCGCGATCGCATACGGGCGCAGCTTCGGTCGCGCGGGCGTCGGGCTCGGTGCGGCCGCCGTGTTGTTCCGTTGCGCGCAGATCTACGTCGCGCAGCTCGCGCTGTTCTTCGCCGTGGCGGCGCTGTTCGCGTTCGCCACCGTGTTCGGCGTGTCGCAGTTCGATTGGCAGTTCGAGGGGCTGCGCTTCTTCTTCGATCGCACGCAGGAAGCGTTGCCGGCGCTGCTCGGCCTGCGCTACGTGCCGAATTACATCGACATCCTGCCGATGTATCTCGTCGTGATGTTGTGGTTGCCGCTCGTGTGGGTGCTGTCGCGCATTCACGTCGCGCTCGCGCTCGCGTTTTCCGCCGCGCTGTACGTCGCGGCCGCGGTGTTCGGTTGGGAATTGAGCGCGGATCCGTTGACCGGCCGAAACTGGTTCTTCAACCCGTTCTTCTGGCAGCTGTTGTTCTTCACCGGCTTTGCGTTCGGCGGCGGTTGGATTGCGGTGCCGCGTTGGCGGCTTTCGTTCGCAATCGCGTGCGCGGTCTTTCTGGTGTTCTGCTATCCGCTCGACAACGCGTTCGGCTACCGCCATCTACCGTGGTTCGCCACGCTGCGCGAACAGTGGGCACCGGCCCTCGACAAGAGCCATCTCGGCTTGCTCCGTTACGCGCACTTCCTCGCGCTGGCGTACGTCGTCGGTCACGTCACCGCGGCGCATTGCGGTTGGATGAAAAGCGCGATCGCGCGCGGCTTCATCGCGCTCGGGCAGCAATCGCTGCCGATCTTCATGCTCGGCACCGTGCTGTCGTTCGCGGGCGGCATGTTGCTCGGACCGGGCGAATCCGGTCTTGCATACGGCGGTGCGATCACCGTGGCGGGCGTCCTGCTGATGATCGCGCTCGCGCGCTTGCTGAGCTGGCTCGACGCCAAGCCGTGGAAGAGCGCCGTCGCGCGGAGTTGCGCGACGTTGCCGATGCGGACGGTGTGGCGCAGCGCGATCGCCTTCGCGCTGCTGTTGCTCGCGGGTGCGCCGATGTATTTCCTGCAGTCGAACGGCGAGCCGCAAGCGCGCGGTGCGCTGCAGGCGGCAGGTGAGCTACAGACAGGTGAGCTGCGGACGAGCGGCGAGCTGCAAGAGAACGGCGAGTCGTCGGGAGCGTTCTTGACGGTGCGGACCGACGCTGCGTCGATCGACGCACCCGCTGCCGTTCTGACGCCAGCCGAGTATCAGCCGCACGACGAACTCGACGTCGATACGCTGTAGCGGCCCAACGACCGCCTCAAGGCGCGGCGCGGTAGACCACTTTGCCGCCGACGACCGTCGTCAACACCTTCACGTTCGCGATGTCTTCGGCCGGAATCGTCAGCGGGTTGCGGTCGAGCACGATCATGTCGGCGTACTTACCGGTCTCGAGCGAACCGATCACGCCGTCGGCGTTCAATTCGTAGGCGGCGTGGATCGTCGCGGCTTCGAGCACGGCTTCGCGCGATAGGCCCGGGTCGTTGCCGAGCCGGCCGCGATACGGCGGCGGTGCGTCCGGCGTGTTCGTGCGCGTGACGCCGACTTTCAACGCGAACCATTCGTCCAGCGGATCGACCGGCCAATCGCTGCCGAACGCGATGCGTGCGCCGGCCGCCGCGAGCACGCCGGCCGGCTCGAGCCGCTCCATGCGTTCGGGGCCGAAGTAGTCCGTGAGGCCGAGCGTGTCGCCGGCGGGTTTTTCCCACTGGAACGACAGCACGGGCGTCACGTCGAGCGCGCGGAAGCGCGGATAGTCCGCCGGATCGACGATCTCGTCGTGGGCGATCGCGGGCCGCACGTTTGCGCCGGGCAATGCCGCGCGCAGTGCGACGACGGCATCGAGCCCGGCGCGCACCGCGGCGTCGCCGTCGGCGTGCATGTGCGGATGTAAGCCGGCTTTGCCGAGTTCGATCAGCAATGCCGCGAGCTGCGCCGGCGGAAAGTACACGGCCGGTCCGCGGCTGGTGCCGGGCACCCACTTTGGTTGCGCGGCGGTGCCGGCGTTCATGCGATACGGTTCGAGCACGGCGCCGGTCAGCGCCGGCGCGGCGATCACGCCGTCGAGAAAGAGCTTCGCGTGGCGCACGGTGATGCTCGGCGCCGGCATCAGCACGCCGCTGTCGTATCGCTGGGACAGCGCGACGACGGCCGCGACCGCCGCGCTCGCATCTGCGGCTTGCGTCGGTTCGATGCGCGGTGCGAAGTGCGCGCGCGCCGTCAAGCCGCCGGAGGCGTGCACTGCCGTGAACGCGGCGAGGTCTCCCTCCGGTGCGATTGCATCGAGGAACGCCGTGACGCCTTGCCGCCGCATCGCGTCGAGCGCCGCGCGCGCCGCTGCAATGTCGTCAGCGGTGGTCGGTCGCGGCAGCAGCGAATCGAACACGACGAATGCGGCGTCTTCGAGCAGTCCCGTCGGATTGCCGGCCGCGTCGCGCCAGATCTTGCCGCCGACCGGATCTTGCGTCGCGGCGGTGATTCCCGCGAGCTCGAGCGCACGCGAGTTCGCCAGCACCGTGTGGCCGAACGACGAGCGGACGATGATCGGGCGCTTCGTGTCGAGCGCATCGAGCGTCGCGCGGCTGGTCGTGACGCCGGCCGGTCGCATGCTCTCTTGAAACCAATTCACCACTTCGAGCCAACCGTCCGGTTCCTTCGCGGCGGATTCGGCGAGGCATTTGCGGATGCGCTGCTGGAATTCGTCGACGGTCAGCGACGCGTAGTCGAGGCCGCATTTGAGCAACTGCGTGCCGGCTTGCAGCGGGTGCATGTGGCCGTCGACGATACCGGGCATCAAGAACCGCCCGTGCAGGTCGACCAATTCAGTCGAGGGGCCGATCCAATTCGCGAGCCCGTCGGCGGGGCCGACGTACGCGATCTTGCCGTCGCGAATCGCGAGTGCGTCGGCGCTCGGCTGCTTCGCGTTCGCCGTGAAGATCGGGCCGTTGCGGAACACGAGCGTTGCGCGGCCCGTCGGCGGCGCTTGTATCGGAACGGCGAGCGGCTGCGTCGGCGAGACGTGCGCGTCGGCGGACGCGTTCACCGGCGCGGCTGCGTGCGAGATACCGCCGCAGAGCAACGCGCCGAGCGCGAACAGCCGCCGCGACGATCGAAGCAGTCGCTGCGCGGCGTGGGTCTGCACGCTGCCGCAGTGCGCCGATCGGCTGCCGCGTTGTGCCGATTGCACGTGCGACACCATGCGCCTGCGGTCCTTCGGTGCAATCACGGCCGGTATCCGAACGTCACGGTGCCGGGGCGCAATTGCTTGCGCGCGAGCCTCACCCAATTCGTTAGCACCGCGCGTGTGTCGCGCGGATCGATGATCTCTTCGATCTCGAAATGCTCGGCCGAGCGGAACGGCGAGCGCACGCGATTGAGGCGCGCCTTGATCGCCGCGAGATGCGCCTCGGGATCGTCGGACGCCGCGAGCTCCGCCTTGTACGCGACTTCGATGCCGCCTTCGATCGGCAGCGAGCCCCAATCGCCCGACGGCCATGCGACGCGGATGTGATGCGCACCGGGTTTGTGATTCGCCGCGCCGGCGACGCCGAACGCCTTGCGCACGATCACGCTGATGAACGGCGACGGCGACTGGCCGAGCGCGGCGAGCGTCTGCGAGCCGAAGCGGATCGTACCTTCCTCTTCCGATTGTTTGCCGATCAGGAAGCCGGGACAGTCGACGAGATGCACGAGCGGCAGATGGAAGATGCCGGCGAGGTCGATCAAACGCGTGAGTTTGCGGGACGCATCGGCAGTCCACGCGCCGCCGTACACGAACGGATCCTCGGCAAAGAGCGCAACGGGCACGCCGTCGAGCCGCGCGAGGCCGCAGATGATCGACCTGCCCCACGCGCGGCCGATTTCGAAGAACGAACCCAGATCGACGACCGCGTCGATGATCGGCCGCATCTTGTAGACCTTGCGCGGATCTTTCGGCACGACGTCCAGCAGGAATTCCTCGCGCCGCTTAGGCGAGTCGTTGGGTTCGATCACCGGCGGCAATTCGTCGACGCTGGTCGGCAGATACGACAGGAACGTCGCGGCGCGTTGGAACGCTTCGGCTTCGCTTTCGACTTCGTCGTCGATCGCGCCGTTGCGCGTGTGGATGCGCGCGTGGCCGAGTTCCTCTTTCGACACGTCGCCGAGCTTCGCCCAATCGACCAGCGCCGGGCCCGCGATCATCATTTGCGCGGTGTCGCGCACGATCAGCGAGTAGTGCGACGTGGCGACGCGTGCGGCGCCGATGCCGGCGACCGAACCGAGCGCGAGCGACACCGACGGCGCAACGGCGAGATGCGCGACGACGGTCTCCCACCCGCGCACTTCGGGAATGTAGGTGCGGCCCGCGGTCTCGATCGTCTTCACCGAGCCGCCGCCGCCCATGCCGTCGACGAGGCGGATGTGCGGTAACCGCATTTCGAGCGCGAGCCCTTCGGCGCGCTGCCGCTTTGCCGCGATCGACGCATCGGCCGAACCGCCGCGCACCGTGAAGTCGTCGCCGGAGAGGATCACCGGCCGGCCGCCGACGTCGGCGGTGCCGAACACGAAGTTCGACGGCGTGAATGCCGCGAGTTCGCCGTTCGCGTCGTATTCGGAGACGCCGGCGAGTGCGCCGATTTCGTGGAACGTGCCGGGATCGCTGACGGCGGCGATGCGCTCGCGGATCGTCAACTTGCCGAACTCGTGTTGCCGGGCGACTTTGTCGGCGCCGCCCATTTCGGCGGCCAACGCCTCGCGCCGCCGCAACTCGTCGATCTCGTCGTTCCAGCTCATCGAGGTACTCCCAACGTAGCAGCGTGCATCGGCGCGCCGATCGAGCGGGCGCCGGCTTCGAGCGAAATACCGAGCGTTCGCGTCATGCGACGGCGCGGACGATCCAACACGCCGCGCCGAGCTTGACGCCGCCCGGCTGCAGGTTCGCTTCGAGCGGCGCGCGCACCGCGTCGAGAATGCGCGCGCGCAGGGCCGGCTCGAGGGTCGCCAACGAGCGGCTCAAGGGGCCGACTTCGCACACCATCTCGAGTGCGCTCGCGACGTCGCGACCAACCGTCAGTTCGGTTTGCAACGGGTCGATCGAAATGCTGCGAAACCCGGCCTCCGTCAAAATGCGTTCGACGTAGTCGGCTTCGGCGAACGCGAACGGACCCGGCGCGCGCGGATCGATCGGCGGTTGCGGCGGCAGCAACGGCCGCGCGGCGCCGAACGGCACTGCGATCCATCCGTTCAGCTGCACCGGTTGCCAACAGACGAAACAGAGGCGCCCGCGATCGGTCAGCGCCGAATGCAGGTTCGCGAACGCGGCGATCGGATTTGAAAAGAACATCACGCCGAACCGCGAAAACAAGGCGTCGTGCTCGCGCTCGAAATGCGTTGCGGCCGCATCGCCGAGCATGAAGCGAATGTCGAGGCCGGCCGCCGCGGCGCGTTCGCGCGCGCGGGCAAGCATCGGTTGCGACACGTCGACGCCGGTCGCGGCGGCGCCGCGCTGCGCGAGCTTCAGCGTGGTATCGCCGCAACCGCAACCGACGTCGAGC
Source organism: Pseudomonadales bacterium (assembly GCA_035686405.1). GTDB lineage: Bacteria > Pseudomonadota > Gammaproteobacteria > Pseudomonadales > Azotimanducaceae > DATJGR01. The sequence goes on from DASRZO010000003.1 coordinate 8,789, forward strand.
ACGCGGTCGCCGCGGCCGACGTCGCACGCCTGCAACACGCCGTCGGTGATCGGGCCGAGCAGGGCATCCATGCGGTCTTGCCGCTTCGCCCACATGGCGCCGGCGTCGCCGTTCCAGAACTGGATCTGCTCGGCATTCGTGCTCGGGTTGGTGGCCATCGACCGCTCCTTCGTACGCTCGTTAGGTTCTATGCGCTCGCCGTGCCGTCGGCGGCACGCGTTACGGAACGAGAACGACGCGACCGAACGCCTGCCGGCTCTCGATGTACGCGTGCGCCTTCGCCGCGTCGCGCAGTTCGAAGCGTTTGTCGATCGGCATCTTCAGCGCGCCGGTCGCCATGTCGGTCAAATGCCGCTCGATCATGCCGCGCACGCGCGGCGTGGTGATCTCGGGGCCGAGGTACACGCCGGTGATCGATTGGTTCTGGCCGGCGAGGCTTTGGATGTCGTACGTGCGCGCGCCGCGGCTCGCGTTGCCGACCGTCACGACGCGGCCGCGATAGCCGATCACTTTGAGGCTCTCGCCGAGCACGTCGCCGCCGACCGGGTCGACGACGAGATTCACGCCGCGGTGGTCCGTCGCGCGCATCACCGCATCGACGAGATCGACGCGCGCGTAGTTGATGCCGTGGTCCAAGCCGAAATCGCGCAAGCGGTCGAGCTTCTCGTCGGACGATGCGGTCGCGAATACGCGCGCGCCGGCGCGCTTCGCGAGCTGAATCGCGGCGAGACCGACGCCGCCGGCGCCGCCCTGAATCAGCACCGATTCGCCCGTGCGCAAGCGGCCGAACTCGAACAAGCATTCGTCGGCGGTGCCGAACGGAATCGGCACGCACGCGGCGAGCGCGATGTCGAGTTTCGCGGGTACGTGCCACGCGGTGACTTCGGGCACGGCGCGGCGCGCGGCGTGGCTGCCGAACGGCGCGACCGTGACGACGCGATCGCCGACTTTGAAGAGTTTCGCGTCGCGACCGACTTCGCGCACCGTGCCGGCGGCTTGATAACCGACGACGTGAGGGCGCGCCGCGAGCGCGCCGCCGGCGCGATTCAATACGTCGCCGCCTTCGATGCTGACCGCTTCGACATCGATGACGATGCCGGCGTCGGCGCATTCCGGATCGGGAACGTCTTCGTAGCGGAACACCTGGGGTCCGCCGTTTTCATAGTAGACTGCGGCCTTCATCGGATGACGCCTCGAACGTGTAGCGGAATGCCACGTTAGCCGACTCGCGCGCGAGCTGGCAACGCGCGAGCGCTGCGGCGAGTGCGTCGCCTGCGAGGAGTACACATGGCGACTGCGAGCGACGAAACGCGTATCGAAGGACCGCGCTGGGACCTGGCGAGCGAGTATCCGTCGGCAGACTCGGCCGAGCTCGCCGCCGATCTCGCCGAACTGTCGAAGCTGCTCGATGCGATCGAAGCGTTGAATCCCGCGTTGGTCGCGGCATTGCCGAACGCGGCGACATCGAGCGTCGCCGCGGCGGCGCCGACCACGGCGGTCGCGCAGCAGGTGTTCAAGCTGTCGGAGCAGGCGGGACCGCTGCTGTCGAATCCGCTCACGTACGCGAACTGTCTGCTGTCGGTCGACGCGCGCGACGAAGCGGCGCAAGTGCTGCAGGGCAAGTTGCAGAAGTACCAGAAGCGCTACGGCGAATTGCTCGAACCGTGGTCGCAGTATCTCGATTTGGTTGCTGACGACGTCGTCGAGGCGTATCTCGCCGATCCCGGTGTCGCCGTGTCGGCGTTCGCGGTGAAGCACGGTCGCGAGCGGCGGCACGAACTGCTCGGGCTCGCCGAAGAGAATCTCGTCAACGGCCTCGCGCAGGACGGTATCCACGCGTGGGGCCGGATGTACAGCCAACTGTCGTCGACGATGACGTGCGCCGTGCAGGTCGGCAACGAATTGCAGACGATGGGCGTCGCCGAAGCGAACGGGCTGCTGCAGCGCGCCGACGAGCGGACGCGCAAAGACGCCTGGCACGGCATCAATGCGGCGTGGCGGGTGCACGAAGAATCGTGCGCCGCGGCGATCAATGCGATCGCCGGTTGGCGGCTCGAACTGAACCGCAAGCGGTCGACGCAGCGGCCGGTGCACTTCCTCGACGCGCCGGTGCACATGAACCGGCTGTCGCGCCGCACGCTCGACACGTTGCTCGACGTCACGCGCGACGCGCGGCCGTTGGCGCGGCGCGCGACGATTGCGATGGCGCGCGCGAGCGGGCGCGAACGGATCGGTCCGTGGGACATGCGCGCGCCGGCGCCGAAGCTCGCGAACAGCGACGCGCCGATGCGCTTCGACGACGCGGTGGCGCTGATTGCCGAGGCGTACGGCGAGGTGAACCCGGCGCTGGCCGACTTCGTGCGGATGATGCAGCGCGAGCGCTGGATCGAGGGCACCGTCAGCTCGCGCAAGCGCCCCGGCGCGTATTGCACCGGGTTCGAGAAGTCGCGCACGCCGCGCGTCTACATGACGTATCACGGCTCGGCGTCCGACGTGATCACGTTGGCGCACGAACTCGGCCACGCGTTCCATTCGTGGGTGATGCGCGATCTGCCGGACAGCCAGCGCAGCTACGGCATGTCGCTCGCGGAAACGGCGAGCACGTTCGGTGAAACGGCGGTACGCGACGCGTTGGTCGCGCGCGCGAAGACGCCGCGCGAGCGCTTCGACATCATGTGGGAAGAGATGGTCGCGATCTCCGCGTTCATGCTGAACATTCCGGCGCGTTTCGCCTTCGAGAAGACGTTCTACGAAAAGCGCGACGAACGCCCGCTGCGCGCGGCGGAGCTCGAAACGATGATGAGCGACGCTTGGCAGGACTGGTACGGCGAGTCGTGTTCCGAACCCGACCCGATGTTCTGGGCGTCGAAGCTGCACTTCTACATTTCGGGTTTGTCGTTCTACAACTTTCCGTACCTGTTCGGCTTCTTGTTCAGCATGGGCGTGTATCTGCGGCGTGCCGGCGGCGGTGCGGATTTCTACGACCGTTACGTGGCACTGCTGCGCGACACCGGTCGGATGACCGCGGAGCAACTGGCGTTGACGCATCTCGACGCAGCGCTCGATCAGCCGCAGTTCTGGCGCAACACCGTCGATCGGTTGGAGCCGCGGGTCGCGGCGTTCGAAGAGATCGTGCGCCAGGTCGCGTGAATTTCAGCGCGAGAGCATCTCGGCAGCAAAGAGCAGCGCGATCGACGTCGCGAACGCGCCGACGAAGGCGACTCGAATGCCGAACTCCGTTCGTGCGGTCGAACGCAGATATTTCGCGACGGCGTCCGCGCTCTGGTGCTCGACGCGCAGCGCCAAGCGATACCGGGTGTTCGAGTGCGGCTTCGGCGGCAGCTTCAGGAACATCTCCGGCGTTTGCACGAGGCGCAAGTGAATGTCCTCGATCGGCAGGCCGGTGATCTCCGCCAGGTCGCCTGCGGTCAATGCCTGCCGCGGACGGTCGTTGAAGGCGTGCCACATCGCGTTCAACGTCTTCTCGTGGCGGTAGAAGCGGAGGCGGGCAATCCCGAGATCGAGGGCTGGCATGCGTGATCCTCAAAGGAACGAGCCGGGTCGAAGCGGCCGTCGTCGCGGCTGACGTGCGCAGCGTAACCCGCGATCGATTGAACTGCATGCGGATGCTCGATCGGAGCCGGCCGCGTATCCTGCTGCGCGCATGAACTACACCGAAGTCTTCGCCGTCGCGGTGACGCTGTTCTTCGTCATGGATCCGCTCGGCAACATCCCGGTCTTCAACGCCGTGCTCGCGCGGTTCGATCCGCGCACGCGCTCGCGGATCGTCGCACGCGAGCTGGCGATCGCCCTTGCGATCCTGTTGGGCTTTCTCTTCGCCGGCAATCCGGTGATGAAGTTCCTCGGCCTCACGCAGCCGACGTTGAGCCTGTCGGGTGGAATCCTGCTCTTCATCATCGCGCTGCGGATGATCTTCCCGAAGCCGGCCGGCGCCGACGAAGAGGAAATACACGATCCGTTCATCGTCCCCCTCGCGATGCCGTTGGTGGCGGGACCCTCGACGATCGCGATTCTGCTGCTGCAATCGTCGCAGCATCCGGAGCAGATCTGGCAGTGGTGTCTCGCGCTGGTGCTGGCGTGGTCCGCGGCGACCGCGATCCTGGCGTTCTCGCCGTGGTTGATGAAGGCGCTGGGGGATCGCGGGGTGAGGGCGCTGGAGCGGCTGATGGGGATGCTGCTGGTGTTGCTCGCGGTGCAGATGTTCTCGGACGGCGTCGCTCAGTTCGTGCGGTCGCTGCCGATGCGCTGAAGTGTGTCGGGGCTGACGACTCGGTCTTGAGCTCGGTCTCGAGAAAGCGGTAGCCGTTGTTCGTGGCGTCCGCCGAGCGGTGATCGGTTCGCGGGAAACGCGGCGAGTACGTCCGTGTAGCTCCTCCTCGGCATCCATGCCTCGGAAGTTCCCGCAAACCGATCACCGCTCGACGGACGCTACCGATCGTCGGCGTCGCGACCTTTGCTACGGGGCTGAAGCAGAGACGCCGGTGCCCTGCCTGCGTGACCACACCGCGCACGCGACCGTCGGCGACGACGAGGCCGACGCGGCAAAGCGCGCATCGGCTGCCCGGTCGCACGCGACGCTGGCACGGGAATCCCGGTGCGCGCGAACGACTAGGGCGGGCCTATCGCGATGTCGTCGATGTACAGCGATCCGGCTTTCGTGACGTCGAAGCGCAGCGTGATCGACGCGATGTCGTTCGGATCGACGTCGGCGAAGCGGCCGAGCGGAATCGTGTAGCGCTGGAACACGGGCTCGCTCGGGTCGACGGGATCGAGCCAGCGCGCCTTGCGCGTCGTCGCCTTGACCGGGGCATACAGCGGCTGGATGTCGGAGAGGGCGATCGCCGCTTCGTGGCCGCGGCGATCCGCGATCACCACGTGAAAGTCGATCGCGTCCGGCGGCTTCCAAGCGGCGTCGGCGTCGAGCGGGCTCACGTCGGCCATCGCGAGCGCGAAGTC
>DASRZO010000004.1:0-9930 GCA_035686405.1 Pseudomonadales bacterium
GCCAGGAGAGCTACGAACGCCGCCTCGCGGACATCTCGACTCGGGCACGACGATCGCCGAGCCGGACCCGTCAGCCGAGTGCGTCGAGCACGCGCCTCTGTTCACCGAGCGTCGCGATCGCGGCGCTGATTTCGGCGGCGCGCTCGCGCTCTTTCGCAACGACGTCTGCCGGCGCTTTCGCAACGAAGCCGGCATTGCCGAGCTTGCCTTCGATGCGACCGAGATCTTGCCGGCGCTTGGCGATCTCCTTGTCGAGCCGTGCGCGTTCGGCGGCGACGTCGATGAGTCCGGCGAGCGGCACCATCAATTTCAGATCGCCGACTACTTGTAGCGCGGCGGCCGGCGCCTTCGCGTCGTCGTCGAGCCATTCGACCCGCTCGATTTTCGCCATTCGCTTCAGCAGACCTTCGGTGGCCGCGAGGCGTTCGCGGTCGGACGCGCCGCCGCCTTGCAGCAGCAGCGGAATCGCTTGACCGGGTTTGATGCCCATTTCGCCGCGAATCGTCCGCAGCGCCAATACGACGCCCTTGAGCCATTCGATCGCCGCTTCTGCGAACGGGTCGTCGACGAGCTCGTTTGCTTCGGGGTACGGCGCCGTCATCACCGTTTCGCCAGCGACACCGGTGAGGGGTGCGACGCGGCGCCACAGCTCTTCGGTGATGAACGGAATGATCGGATGTGCCGCGCGCAGCAACGCCTCGAGCACGCGCAGCAGCGAACGACGCGTGCCGCGTTGAACCGTCGGGCTCGCGCCTTCGTCCCACAAGAGCGGCTTCGTCAGTTCGAGGTACCAATCGCAGTACTCGTGCCACGCGAAGTCGTAGATCAAATTGGCGAGCATGTCGAAGCGGTAGGTGTCGAGCGCGCGCTCGGCGTCGACCAACATTCGCTTCAAACGCGAATTGATCCAGCGGTCGGCGAGCGTCTCCTCGATCGGACCGTCGAGCGAGGCGCTTTCGGTGTTCATCAGCACGAACTTCGTCGCGTTCCACAGCTTGTTGCAGAAGTTGCGATAGCCCTCGATGCGTTTCAGGTCGAAGCGGATGTCGCGGCCGGTCGACGCGAGCGCGCAGAACGCGAAGCGCAGCGCATCGGTACCGTACGACGGAACGCCATCGGGGAAGTCGCGGCGCGTGGCCTTCTCGATGGCCTTCGCCATTTGCGGCTGGACGAGACCGTCGGTGCGTTTCGCGACGAGGTCTTCGAGCGTGATGCCGTCGATCAGGTCGAGCGGGTCGAGGCCGTTGCCGCGCGTCTTCGACATCTTCTGGCCTTCCGCGTCGCGCACGAGGCCGTGTATGTAGACCTTGCGGAACGGGACTTCGCCGATGAAGTGCAGCGTCATCATGATCATCCGGGCAACCCAGAAGAAGATGATGTCGTGGCCGGTGACCAATACGTCGGTCGGGTGGTAGGTCTCGAGCTCGATCGTGTCGTCCGGCCAGCCGAGCGTGCCGAACGTCCACAGCGCCGACGAGAACCAGGTTTCGAGGACGTCGGCGTCTTGCGAGAGCGGCAGGTCTGCCGCGAGTTTGTATTTCTCGCGCACCTCGGCTTCGTCGCGGCCGACGTAGACCGCGCCGCTCGCGTCGTACCACGCCGGAATGCGATGGCCCCACCATTGTTGGCGGCTGATGCACCAGTCGCGGATGTCGCGCATCCAAGCGAAGTACAAGTTCTCGTACTGCTTCGGTACGAACTGGATGTCGCCGCGTTCGACCGCTGCGATCGCCGGTTTCGCGAGCGGCTCGATCTCGACGAACCATTGTTCGGTCAGCCACGGCTCGATGACGGCGTTCGAACGGTCGCCGCGCGGCACCATCAGCTTGTGCGGCTCGATCTTCGCGACGAGGCCGCGTGCCTCCAGATCCGCGACGACTTTCTTGCGCGCGACGAAGCGGTCGAGACCGCGATACGCGGCCGGCACGGCGTCGTTGAGGTGCGCGTCGGCGGTGAAGATGTTGATCATCGGCAACTGGTGCCGTTCGCCGACCGCGTAGTCGTTGAAATCGTGGGCCGGCGTGATCTTCACGCAACCGCTGCCGAATGCCGGGTCGACGTACGTGTCGGCGATGATCGGAATGTCGCGCTCGGCGAGCGGCAAGCGAACGCGCGCGCCGACGAGATCTTTGTAGCGCGGATCGTCCGGATGCACCGCGATCGCGGTATCACCGAGCATGGTCTCCGGCCGCGTCGTCGCGACGACCACGTGATCGGCGCCGTCGGCGGTGCGTTTGCCGTCGCACAGCGGATAGCGGAAGTGCCAGAGGCTGCCTTGCTCTTCCTCGTTCTCGACTTCGAGGTCGGAGATCGCGGTGCCCAGTTCCGGATCCCAGTTCACGAGCCGGCGGCCGCGATAGATCAAGCCTTCGTCGTAGAGGCGCACGAACACTTCGCGCACCGCGCGCGAGAAGCCCTCGTCCATCGTGAAGCGTTCGCGGCTCCAGTCGAGCGACGAACCCATGCGGCGCAGTTGCTCGGAGATGCGACCGCCGGACGCGCGCTTCCATTCCCAGACTTTGTCGACGAATGCGTCGCGGCCGAGTTCGGCTTTCGTCTGACCCTTCGCATTCAGTTGGCGCTCGACCAGCATCTGCGTCGAGATGCCGGCGTGGTCCGTGCCCATCTGCCACAACGTGCGGTCGCCTTTCATGCGCCGATGGCGGATCAGCGTGTCCATCAACGTGTGCTGGAAGGCGTGGCCCATGTGCAGCGAGCCCGTCACGTTCGGCGGCGGAATCATGATGCAGTACGGGCGGCCGTTGCCTTGGGGTGCGAAGTTCCCCGACGCCTCCCATTCCTTGTACAACGGTTGCTCGATGGCATGCGGGTCGAAACTACTGTCCATCTCGATCGGTATCGTCCGTCAGTGCTCGGGTGAAGAGTTCCAGTTCGTCTTCGAGGACCGAGAGCAGCCTCGAACGCAAATCGTCGACGCGCGAGTTCAGCATCTCGACGAGCCAATCGTCGAGCGTGCGATCGATGCGCACCTTCAACATCTCGTTCAGCGAGTTCAGTTGCGCGGCGGTCCATTGCGCACCGGCGCCCTCGGCGTTGCTGCGCGCGTCGGCGATGATCTTGCGCGCTTCGTTGCGCCACTCGTCGCCGAGCAGCAACTTGATCGTCGCGTCGGCGAGGCCGCTCTTGTTGGTGCCGGCGGAACCGTCGTCGAACGACGCGCGGCTCGTCAGGTTCGATTCGTTCACCGTGAACGCCCCTTCGACCATGTCTTCCAGGACGGGCACGTCGTCGCTGTCGTCGGTCGCGGGCGGCGCATCGGCCGACGCGTCGAGCAGCGTGCGGATCGATTCGAGATCGCCGAGCAGCGCGCTGTGCGTCTCTTGTTCGAGCGGCTTCGCTTTCGGCTTTTTCGTCACCGCTCTTCCCACTGATCGAGCTCGTGATGAAAGAGAGGATAGCCGCGATCCCGATAGTATTTGTAGCGATCGCGTCCGACTTCGCGCGCTTTCTGTACGACGATCTCGGCGACGCGTTCGAAGCGGCCGAAGAACGGCGGGATCGACGCGGACAGATTGATCAGCAGCTCGTCGTGACCATCGGCGGGCTCGCGATGATCGATGATCACCGGCGCTTTCGCGGCGGCCGGTTCGCCGGCGATGCCGTGCGGCAGAAAACGCTGCTCCGGATATTCCCACATGAGGCCGTCGAGATCGCGGCTCGCCGCTGCGTCGTCGACGTGGACGTGCACGCGTTGGCCGCTGCTCATGGCTCGGTGCGCGAGTCGGCAAGCAAACCGCAGCTGCGCCTCGATATCGACGTCAGGCAGGATGTAGAAATCGACTCGGGTCAAGCGCAGTCCGTCGTCACGCGTGATTCAGCACGTATTGGAACAGCAGCGGCACCGGGCGGCCGGTTGCGCCCTTCGCCGGTCCGCTCTGATAGGCGCTGCCGGCGACGTCGAGGTGCGCCCATTTGAACTTCTTCGCGAAGCGCGACAAGAAGCACGCGGCGACGACGGCCCCGGCATCGCGGCCGCCGACGTTCGCCATGTCGGCGAAGTTGCTCTTCAGCGCCTGTTGGTAGTCTTCCCACACCGGCAACTGCCACACTCGATCCCACACGAATTCGCCAGCTTCGATCAATTCGTTCGCCAGGGTTTGGTCGTTGGAGAAGAGGCCGCTCGCGTGCGAGCCCAGTGCGACCACACACGCCCCGGTCAGCGTCGCGACGTCGATGACGGCCTTCGGCTCGTAGCGCTCGGCGTACGTCAGCGTGTCGCACAGCACGAGGCGGCCTTCCGCGTCGGTGTTCAGGATTTCGACCGTTTGGCCGGACAGCGTCCTCACCACGTCGCCGGGACGGCTGGCGTTGCCGCCGGGCATGTTCTCCGCGGCAGCGACCAGCGCGACGAGGTTGATCGGCAGCTTCGCCTCGATCGCCGCTTTGGTGGTGCCGAGCACGGCGGCGGCGCCGCACATGTCGAACTTCATCTCGTCCATCGCCGGCGCGGGTTTGATACTGATGCCGCCGGTGTCGAACGTGATGCCTTTGCCGACCAGCGCCAACGGCGCTTGTTTGGCGCTCGCGCCGCGGTATTCGACGACGATCAACTTGCCCGACGTCGCGCTGCCGCGGGTCACCGACATGAATGCGCCCATGCCCATGGCTTCGAGCTCGCGCTCGTCGATCACCTTCACGCGCACGCGCGGACCGCGCGCGAGTTTCTTCGCTTCGCGGCCGAGATACGTGGGATTGCAGATGTTCGGCGGCGTATTGCCGAGATTGCGCGCGAACGCCATACCGACATCGAGCGCTTGCGCGTGTTTCACCGCGCGCGTCGCCGCCGCACGCCGCCGCGCATCGCAATGCACGGCGATGCGTTGGATTTGCGTCGGCGCGGGTTCCTCTTGTTGCTTGTCGGCATCGAAGCGATAGAGCTGCGTCGACAACGCCGCCAGCGCCACGCGTACCTTCTGGTATTCGTCGAAACCGGTGACGTCGACATCGCCGAGTGCGAGCACGGCGTCTTTGATCGATGCCGCTTTCAGCGTCGTGGCAATTGCGCCGATCGCCTTGCGATAGTCGGCGGCCGATAGCGGCGCGTCGCCCGCGCCGACCAGCAACAGTCTTCCGATCTTCGATGCTTTCGGCAACGCGACGAGCAGCGTGCGGCCCGGCTTGTCGGCGAAGTCGCGGCTCGCCGCTTCGACGAATGCGTCGAAGCGCAACGCGCGCGCGACGGTGCGCGCCGAGCGAACCGTAACGATCAGACAATCGGTGCGTGTGTCGCCGAGTTTTCCGGCCGTGGTCGAATACTTCATAATCCCCGTTTGTTTCGCGAATCTGCTTCGCGCAAGTCTAATGGAAAAGCCGCGCCTCACGACACTTCGCATGCCGCGACGGATCTCGCAGTGGGCATAGCGTTTCGCTACGTATCGCGCGAGCTGCTCGCGGTCTTCGCCGTCACCGCGGTCGTGCTGTTGGTGATCGCGCTCGGCGGTCGGTTCATGGGTTACCTGCAGGACGCGGCGCTCGGCAAACACTCGGCCGACGCGTTGGCGAAGATCATGGCGTTGCGCGTGCCCGAGTTCATGCAGCTGACGTTTCCGTTCTCGTTCTACATTGCGTTGGTGTTGACCGTCGCGCGGTTGTATGCGGATCAGGAAATGACGGTGTTGCTGACGAGCGGCAGCGCACCGCGCGACGTCTTCGCGTGGGTGTTCGCGAGCGCGCTCGTCGTTGCGGCGGCAGTGTACGCGTTGTCGACGCAGGTGACGCCGCGGGCGAACGGTGTGCTCGAACGATTCCTGATCGTCGAAAGCGTCGAACGGCAGTTCGAGATGATGACGCCGGGGATGTTCCATGCGCTCGACAACGGCGCCGGCGTGACGTACTCGGAGACCTCGTCGAACGAGAAGCGTGAGTTGTCGCAGGTGTTCATCGCGGACGACTCGCGCGGCTCGAGCGTGACGATTTGGGCCGAACGCGGCGCGCAGTACGTCGACGCGATCACCGGCAGCCGCTTCTTGCTGCTGCGTTCCGGCCATCGCTACGAAGGGGTCGTCGGCCAGACGCCGTATCGGGTGGTGAAGTTCGCGACGTTGGCGCAGCGGGTGGAACAGCGCGATCCGTCGCTCGCCGGCATCGAGATCGATGCGCAGCCGACGGCTGCACTGCGGCGCGACGATCCGCGTTCGATCGCCGAACTGCATTGGCGCTTCGCGCTGCCGTTGATGACGTTGATCGCGGCACCGATCGGCTTCGTACTCGCGCGGGTGCCGACGCGGCAAGGGCGCTTCGCGCGCATCGTGCCGGCGGTGCTGGCGTTCCTCGCCTACTACTTCATCTTGCTCGTCAGCCGCAACGGCCTCGCGGTCGGCCGGCTCCCGCATTGGGTCGGCATGTGGCCGGCGCATCTCGCGTTCATCACCGTCGGCGTGGTGCTGATGCGGCGGTTGAATCAGCCGCGCGCGGGATGACGCGTTGACCCGTCTCTGGCGTCTGATCGACCGGTATCTGAGCATCGCGGTGCTCAAGGCGATGCTCGTCGTACTGCTCGCGTTCGCCGGACTGAACGCGGTGTTCCAACTCGTGGAAGAACTGCGCCAGACGCACGTGGGCTACGGTTTTCGCGAAGCGGTCGTCTACGTCGTGCTGACGCAGCCGCGGCGCATCTACGAACTGATTCCGTATGTCGTTTTCCTCGGCACCCTGATCGGGCTCGGGCAAATGGCGAACCAGAACGAGATCACGGTGCTGCGTGCATCGGGCGTGTCGAAGGCGCGGCTGTTCGGTTCTGCCGCGATTCCGGCGTTCGCGGCGCTGTTGATCGCACTCGCGTTCGGCGAGTACCTCGCGCCGTGGGGCGAAGAGACGGCCGAAGGCTACAAGGCACAGGCACGCCAATCGTCATCGACGATCCGCTTCTGGGGCGGCCACTGGTATCGCGAAGGCGGCATGTTCATGGAAGTCGGCGCGATGGACGCGAACGGCAAGCTCATCGGTGTGCGGCAGTACTTTCTCGACCAAGATCGGCACCTGAAGATCGCGCGTGAAGCGGCGACCGCGGTGTACGTCGCGGAAGAGAAGGCCTGGTCGCTGACGAACGTCAATGAAACGCTGATCGAGGAATCCGGCACCAGCTCCAGGCACGTCGACGAAGTGCGTTGGCCGAGTGAGGCGACGCCGGAGCTGCTCGGCATTCGCGTGCTGTTGGGGCCGTCGAACCTGTCGATCCGCGGGCTCGCGATGCAGATCGCGTACATGGACCGCGAAGACCTCGACGCGAGCCGCTATCGGCTCGCGTATTGGAGCAAGGTGCTGCAGCCTGGCGCGATCCTCGGTCTGTCGCTGCTCGCGCTGTGCTTCATCCTCGGGCCGCTGCGCGAAGTCAGCATGGGGACGCGACTCGCGGTCGGCACGTTGACCGGACTCGCGTTCAAATACCTCGAAGACATCTTCGGACCGATGAGCATGGTGTATCGGCTCCCGGCCGCCGCAGCAGTCGCCGCGCCCATTCTGATCTGTTGGGCCGTCGCATTCTGGATGCTGCGCCGTGCCCGCTGACGATTTCGCGCGGGCGCGCGTGCGCCGCAAAATGGTCGCCGACGTTCAGCCGCGGGGGAGATGAATCACGCGCGACTTCGACAGCATGTCCGGCCACGTGCGCCGGTCCGGATCGACGTACATCCATAGATAACCGATACCGAGCGTCGCGAACGACAGCAGCGCGCCGATGAAGCGCAGCAGAGCCTGGGCGGGACGCAGCGCCGTGCCCGTATCCGTCTCGAGCCGCAAGTTCCACGCGAGCATGCCGACCGTCTGGCCGCGCGATACCCAGAAGTACGCGAAGAAGGCGAACAGTTCGACGAACAACACCGATTGCACGAAAGGACCGACGACGGCGCCGTTGTGGATCGCGACGCCGACGAACAGCGTCAGCAGCCAGATCGCGAGCACGATCATCGCGTCGTACGTCATCGCGCCGAGCCGGCGTAGCAAGCCGGCGGGTCGCGGTAGCGGGGCGATCAACTCAATCGCGGCGCCATGGATCGGGCGCGGGTTCGAGGGGTTTCGGCAGGTCTTCGAGCAACTGTTGGCGCAGTTTGATCGCGCGTCGATACGCCTCGATCAAGTAACTCTGCTCGCCGCTCGACTCGTGTACCGCCAAGCGGCGCAGGCGGCGTTGGTAATCGACGATCTCGCGCAGAATCCGAACGGCCGCGGCACTGGCGGCCTGTTGCGCGGACGTGAGATGGGATTGCGGCGTGGCCATGGCGTCTCCCCAGTGATTCCCTTCGTTGGGTGAGGCGCCAGCGACCGCGACCGGCCGCTGGCGCGGACCTCCTATCCAGGGCGCCGTACGAGCCGACGTCCACCGGCGTCCTGCCGGCCGAAGGAATATAGGTTAGCGCGATTTATTAATCAACGAGGTGAACAGCACCAACTAACTCATTGAATCGAAAAGCTAGCCGAACGCGATGCCGCCGGCGCCATCGAGCGTCGCCGGACGGCCGCAGAATTCCTCCCGCGTCATCGCGTTCATGACGTCTCGATCCTGCGTGTTCGCCCAGGCGCGATGACCGGCCGGCGTGCGGCATACGACGTGCCCGATCGAGGGGCCGTCGGCGCCGTACATCACCGTGTAGCTCTCGACTTCGACCCGCCCGCGGTGCGCCAGGTCGACCTCGCGCCACGGCTCTCGGTCTACCTTTTCTTGCAGGTCTTCGTGGCGATACGCCCGCGGCGGCGGCTCGGCCGCGTACACGCCGAACGCATGCTTCGTCAGATACCCGCCGTTCGCGGTGACGAGGCCCTTCGCGTCGCGGTCGGCGCGCAATACCTCGGCCATCCGCGCGATCGAGTGCATGACGTAGTTGTTGAGCGGGCCGCCGCCGAACGTCAGCCCGCCGGTCACCGTCAGCGGCCGCATCTCGTCGAGACCGAGTTCCTTCGCGGCGACCTGCACGGCAACCGGGAAACAACTGTAGAGATCGACGTGATCGAGATCGCCGACCGAAACGCCGGCCAACTCGAGACAGCGTCGGCCGGCGATACGGATCGCCGGCGAGGTATAGAGATTGTCGCGATTCGATACGTAGTAGTGGTCGTGGGCGTCGGTGCCGGCCCACGGATAGATCCAGCGCTCTTCCGGAATGCCGAAGCGCTTCGCCGCGGCGACCGAACAGAGGATCAACGCCGCCGCTTGATCGACGTTGTTGTTCGAGTTCATCAACTTCGGATACGGGAACGACACCGGACGGTTCGAGTCCGATGGGGTGCGGATGTCCTCGGCGCTGACGTGCTCGTGAATCCACGCGTGCGGGTTGCGGCTCGCCACTTCGCTGAAGCGCGACCACAGCTCCGAGATGCGCCGCAGATGCGCCGAGAGCGATTCGCCGCGCGCGTGGCGCAGTGCGTTCTCGAACATCGGATACAGTTGAATCGGTTGGCCGAGGCCGACCGCCTTCTCGGCGTCGTGCCGCATGTTCTTGTCTTCGCCGATCAAGCGATCCGGCGTCCCCGGCGCTTCTTGCCATTTCAGTTCGACGTGTTGCTTGCGTGCGCGCGCTTGCGTGTAACCGCACTCGGCGCCGGTCAACACGATGACCGCGTGCTTCTCCGCTTGGATGTCGAGCGCGCTTTGATTCAACGTCGACTGCACGAAGTTGCCGCCGTACGGCGTCAACACCGTTTCGGCGTTGGGAACGCCGACGGCCTGTGCGACGATGCGCGCCGGATTCTTGTACGGCCAGATGCCGCGGATCACGCGCATCGACGTTGCGTGCTGCAGCAGCGCGTTCGAGCCCGCATCGGCGGCCGCGGCCCGCACGGCGTCGATCATCAGCTCCAACGGTTCCTTCGCCTTCGCGGGGTCGGCGACGCGTTGCTCGAGTTGGCTGATGCCGACGAGGACCGGGACGGTTTCCGGATTGTTCATGGCGTGATCTGTCTGAGGGTTGCAATGGC
>DASRZO010000005.1:0-6072 GCA_035686405.1 Pseudomonadales bacterium
GTAGCCAGGAGCGCCGACATGCTCGAACACCGGAAGCACTGTCCCAGCTGCAATCGCATGCGAACCTTTCGCGGCGACATCGGCAGCCTCGACCCCGCTACGTTTACCGTGATGCTGAGTTGCGTCGATTGCGGCTATGCCGTCAGCGCCGCCGTGCCGCGCAGCGAACTGGAACCGCAAGTCTCCATCTATTCACGCTAGGTCTCGACGCGCGGCGGCTTTCGATCGCGCCAGTTGTTTCCCGCGACAGGGTTTTCCATCGGTCACGGCAGACGAGCGCGCAGGGTCGACAGCCCCGCGCGCAGCCGTCAGGATTCGCACCTTTCTTTCGAGGACTACCTATGCAAATTGCCGACGATCGCGTCGTGTCGATTCATTACACGCTCACCAACGACGCCGGTGAGACGATCGACTCGTCCGCCGGGGGTGATCCGCTCGCATACCTGCACGGCCACGGCAACCTGATCGACGGGCTCGAATCGCAACTACGCGGGCGGGTCGCGGGCGACAAGCTCGACGTGCGTGTCGCGCCGCGGGACGGCTACGGCGAAACGGATCCGGCGCTCGTGCAGCAGGTTCCGCGCAGCGCGTTCGGCGACGTATCGGATCTGCGCGTCGGCATGCGTTTTCAAACGCAATCGCCGCGCGGCGGTCCGCAGGTCGTCGTGGTGACGGCGGTGGCGGATGACGTCGTGCACGTCGACGGCAACCATCCGCTCGCCGGCCAATACCTCAACTTCGCGGTCGAGGTGACCGAGGTCCGGGCGGCCAGTAAAGAAGAGCTACAGCACGGGCACGTGCACGGCGCCGGCGGGCATCACCACTGAAAGCCGTCTGCTAACGGCGCCGCTGCGGCGCGCAGCATTTCCGCCGGTGTTTCCGGAATCGGCCCGCACGCGGGCGATTACGTGCCGCGGTCGCTACCGCGTCATGCTGAACATCGTGCCGTCGGCTTCGCGCCCGGCGGCGCTGTCGAGTTCGATCACGATGGCGACGCCTTTGCGTTCCGGGTCGCCGCGCTGTTCGAACGGATGCATGCCTTCGAAGACCTTCGCGCGCTCGGCGGCATCGTTCGCGAGGCGCGCGCGCCCGCGCATGCGCACGAACGTACGCGACGATAGTTGCGCGTAGAACACCGCTACGTTCGCGTTGCGTGCGATGCCGTGGATCAAATCGCCGTCGGGATTGCGCACCCACAGCGCGAGTTGACCGTCGCCGCTCGCGTGCAGGCTGCCGTACGGCGACACGTGCGGATCGCCGTTGCGATCGACGTAGCCGACGACCATCGCCACGCCGTCGGTCAACGCGTTGACGAAGCGCTTCTTCAAGTCGTCACTCAGTTTGATCATCCCTGTCGGATGCTCCGTTTCGGTTGTGTTCGGTCAGACGGTTTGCCGGATGCGGTCGATCGTCTGGGCGCGATACTACCAACCGCGCTGCGCCGCGCGAAAATCTAGCGCGCGACGTTCGAATTTCGACGCGGTTCGGTTCGAGTCAGCGCGGAGCCGGCACCGCGAGTAGCGCACAGCGCGCGCGCCGCAGCACGCGCTCCGTGGTACTGCCGTTCAACGCTTCGAACACGCCGGAACGGCCCGCGGTCGGCATCACGATCAAGTCGGCGCGGGTCTCTTCTGCCGCCGCGGCGATTTCGGCGACGGCCTCGCCGTCGCGGCGCATCCACGCGATCGACCAGCCGTCGCCGGAAGGCGCAGCGACGTTCGGCAACGCGCCATCGGCGCCGACGTGCAGCAACGTGATCGCGACGTCGCCGTCGCCGGCGACCGCGGCGGCGCGCGTGGCGAACTCGATCGCGGAACCGGCGTCCGGGGCGTGATCGACCGGCACCAGGATGTTGTTCAACGTGATGTGGCCGTCGGCGATCGAGACGATGCTGCGCTCGACGTCGTTCGGTACGAACAGCGTCATCGTGCGCGACCAGCGCGCCATCGCTTCGGCGACAGAGCCGCGCAACCACCGCGCGGCACCGTCGCGACCCTCGGTCGCGACGACGAGCAGGTCGGCCGGTTCGTCGGCCAGATGACTCGCGATCGACGCAGCGGGGAAGCGGCTCGCGATGGTCACCTTCGTCACTTCGACGCCGAGCTTCGCGGCGACGTCGGCCTGCGAACTGCCCGGTGCAAGCAATCCCCAGCGCTCGAGCACGCCGCGCACGTGTGGGAAGCGTTGCCAGTCGGGATCGGGGTCGGTGCCGACGTGCAGGATTTCGAGTCGGGCGCGGCGGATCGCCGCGATCGCAAGCGCGTGCGCGAAGGCGCGTTCGCTCGCGGGCGAAAAATCGGTCGCATGGACGACCGATTCGATGAAGGGGATCGCTTCGTTCATTTGAGATTCCCGGACTGAAATACCAAGACGCGTCGCGTGTCCACTCAGTAGGATGCTGCGGAACCGTCGGTGCGATCGACGTACGGCACAGCCTACCGAGAAGGCAGACCCGTCGTGAATCCGAGTTTTGTCAGGAGACTATGATCGATATCGATGCGGGGACGATCACCGACGCGGTCATCGCCGCCAACGCCGGCTGTCCGTCGCCGCGCCTGCAAGAGGTGATCGGACATCTTTGCCGGCACCTGCACGACTTCGCGCGCGAGGTGCATTTGAGCGAAGACGAGTGGACCCAAGCGATCCGCTTCCTCGCCCGCGCCGGACACGTCACCGACGACAAGCGCCAGGAATTCATCCTGCTGTCGGACGTGCTCGGCCTGTCGAGCCTCGTCATCGCGCAGAACAACGAAAAGCCGCCGGGCTGCACCGAGGCGACGGTGCTCGGACCGTTCTTCGTCGCCGGCGCGCCGCGCGTGCCGAACGGCGCCGACATCGCGAACGGTGCGAAGGGGACGCCGTGCGTCGTCACCGGGTCGGTGCGCGCGCTCGACGGCACGCCGGTCGGCGGCGCGGTGATCGACGTGTGGCAATCGGACGAAGAGGGTTACTACGACGTGCAGCGCGGCGACGCGGCGGGGTTCCAAGCGCGGGCGCAACTCGCGACCGGCGGCGACGGCCGCTTTCATTTCCGCTCGATCCTCGCGCATTGCTATCCGATTCCGCACGACGGTCCGGTCGGCGATCTGCTGCAAGCGCTCGGCCGGCATCCGTGGCGTCCGGCGCATCTGCATTTCCTGATCGAAGCGCCCGGCTACGAACGCCTGATCACGCACATTTTTGGGCGCGGCGATCCGTATCTCGAATCGGACGCGGTATTCGGCGTGCGTTCGACGTTGGTGGCCGATTGGGTTCGGCACGAGCCGCCCGACGCCGAGCCGTATTACACGTTGGACTACGACTTCGTGCTGGCGCGGGCGAACGGCTGATGCGCCTCACCAAACGCACTGAGGCGCGAACCGGCGCGGTCGATGGAATGGTCGGGGGTTCTAAACGGGATCGGATCGAAGGAGTGGTGCCGAGGAGAGGACTTGAACCTCCACGGGGTTTCCCCCACTGGCACCTGAAGCCAGCGCGTCTACCAGTTTCACCACCTCGGCCCGAGACAGCGGGGCGCGACTGTACGCAGCGGTCTGGGGGATGTCAAACATGACGAAGAAACGCGATCGACGCGACAAAACGGGCGCTTCTGCAGCGTCGGGCGACGCCGCGGATCGCGCTGCGACGCTGACGCCGAGCGCCGTGCTCGACGTCTTTCGCGCGCATCCGCGCGCGCTGAAGTGGCCGGAGATTCGCGACCTCGTCGGCGTGGAACGCGGCAGCGCGGTCGATCAGTTGCGGCGCGTGTTGCGCGGTTTGTGTCACGCCGGCGAGCTGCACATCGATTCGCGCGGCGCGTATCAACTCGCCGCGCGCGAGACGACCGTTGCCGGGCTCATTCGCCGCAACGAGCGAGGGCGGCTGACGTTGATCGCCGACGACGGCGGTGAGGCGTATCCGGTGCGGCTGACGCGAGACTCGCGACTGCGCGTCGGCGATCGCGTGCGTGCGCGCGTCGTCGAAGCGCAGGCCGTCGTCGCCGATGTGATCGAGCGCTCGACCGAGCCGGTCATCGGTCGCGCGGTGCGCGGCCCTCGCGGCTGGTACGTGAACGGCGAAGGCGAATTCCGCGGCCGCGTGTTCTTGGTGCCGGGCGGCGAAGGCGATGCGACCGACGGCGATACCGTCGCGGTCGCAGTCGAACGCGAAGAGACGTTCGGCCTGGTCGGCCGCGTGATCGACATCGTCGCACCGCGCGACGACCTGAACGTCGCGTCGACGACGCTGCTGCGCGCGCACGGGGTGCCGGTCGAGTGGCCGCTCGACGTAGACGACGCGGTGCGCGATCTGCCGGATCGCGTCGATCCGAACGTGCATCGCGAACGCACCGACGTCACCGATCTGCCGCTCGTGACGATCGACGGCGAAGACGCGCGCGACTTCGACGATGCGGTCTATTGCGCGCCGCGACCCAAAGGCGGTTGGCGCGTGATCGTCGCGATCGCCGACGTCGCGTATTACGTCGCGCTCGGCTCGCCGCTCGATCTCGAGGCGCAGGATCGCGGCAATTCCGTGTATCTACCCGACCGCGTCGTGCCGATGCTGCCCGAAGCGCTGTCGAACGGCCTGTGCTCGTTGAAGCCGCAGGAACATCGGCTGTGCGTCGTGTGCGACATGCAGGTCTCGCCGGTCGGCAAGATCACGAGCTATCGCTTCTACCGCGCGTTGATGTTCTCGCGCGCGCGCCTGACGTACACGCAAGTCGCGGCGTTCATCGATGCGGGCTATCGCGGCTTCGAACCCGTCGTCGCCGATTCGCTGCGCGCGCTGCACGACGCCTATCGCGCGCTGCTGGCCGCGCGCGAAGAACGCGGCGCGCTGGATTTCGACGCGCCCGAGCAGAAGTTGATCCTCGAGAACGGTCTGCTCGAACGGATCGAACCGGTCGTGCGCAACGACGCGCACAGGCTCATCGAGGAATCGATGATCGCCGCGAACGTGTGCGCGGCGCGTTATCTCGAGAAGCACGGCAAGCTCGCGTTGTATCGCGTCCACGAAGGTCCGACGCCGGAGAAATTCGATCTGCTGCGACAACTGCTCGCGAACGTCGGCATTCGCCTTCGCGACGAAGCGCCGGCGCCGAAGACGCTGCAGCAAGTGGCACAGCAACTCGCCGATCGGCCGGATCGCGCGCTGCTCGAGACGATGATCCTGCGTTCGATGATGCAGGCGCGCTACAGCCCGAAGAACATCGGCCACTTCGGGCTCGCGCTGCCGCGCTACATGCACTTCACCTCGCCGATACGGCGCTACGCCGATCTCGTCGTGCATCGCGCCATCGTCGGCGTGTTGGAAGATCGCGAGGTCGTGCAGCAGGATCTCGACGTAGTCGGCGAACATTTGTCGACGACCGAGCGCCGCGCCGACGAAGTGAGCCGCGGCGTCGCCGAATGGTTGAAGTGCGAGTACGCGGCGCAGTTCGTCGGCGAGACGTTCGAAGGCACCGCGATGACGGTCATCGAGTTCGGGGTGTTCGTCGAGCTCGATCGTATCTTCGTGCAAGGGTTGTTGCATGTATCGAACCTCGGCGACGACTACTTCGAGTTCTATCCGGAGGCGATGTCGTTGGTCGGGGAGCGTTCCGGTCGCCGCATTCGAATGGGCGACAAGCTGTCGGTCGTGCTCGCTGACGTCGACGTCGAGGCGCGCAAGATCGATCTGCTGCTCGCCGGCATGAAGTCGCGGCGCAAGTCTCGCAGACCGTCGTGACCGAACGGGTCTTCGGTATTCACGCGGTCGAAGCGCTGCTACGAAACGATCCGGCGCGCGTGCTGCGGCTGACCGTTCAATCCGAACGCAGCGACGCGCGCGTCGAGGCGATCGTCGCGCTCGCGCGAGCGGCGCAGATTCCGATCGAGATGCAATCGCGCAAGCAACTCGACCGCGCGACGCACGACGCCCGCCATCAAGGCGTCGTCGCGCAGACCGCTGCGGCGGAACTCGCCGGCGAGGCCGAGTTCGAGCTGCGCTTCCCGACGTTGCCGCAGCCGCAACTCTTGCTCGCGCTCGACGGCGTGACCGACCCGCGCAACCTCGGTGCGTGCTTGCGGTCGGCGGACGCAGCGGGGGTCG
>DASRZO010000006.1:0-4611 GCA_035686405.1 Pseudomonadales bacterium
GGACCGTTCGACCTGTGGCCGACGGGCATGGGCTTCGAGTACTTCTACGGTTTCGTCGGCGGCGACACGAATCAGTGGGAGCCGAATCTGTTTCGTAATACCACGCAGATCTATCCGTTCGTCGGGAAACCCGGTTGGAACTTGACGACGGCGCAGGCCGACGACGCGATCGAGTACCTGCATCGCGTGAAGGCGCTCGATCCATCGAAGCCGTTCTTTGTTTATTACGTGCCGGGCGGTACGCATGCGCCGCACCATCCGACGCCGGAATGGATCGACAAGATCAGCAAGATGCATTTGTTCGATCAAGGCTGGAACAAATTGCGTGAACAGATCTTTGCGAACCAGAAGAAGCTCGGCGTGATTCCGAAGAATGCGAAGCTGACGCCGTGGCCGAAGGATCTGCTGAAGGACTGGGACCAGCTGTCGGCCGACGAGAAGAAGCTGTTCTTGAAACAGGTCGACGTGTTCGCGGCGTATGTCGCTTACACCGACCACGAGATCGGTCGCGTGATACAGGCGGTCGACGATCTCGGCGAGCTCGACAACACGCTGATCATCTACATCGAGGGCGACAACGGCACCAGCTCGGAAGGCACGCTGAACGGCACGCCGAACGAAGTTGCGATGTTCAATCAAGTCGACGTGCCGGTCGAAGATCAGTTGAAGTACTTCTACGACGTGTGGGGCTCCGACAAGACGTATGGCCACATGGCGGTGCCGTGGGCGTGGGCGTTCGACACGCCGTTTGCATGGACTAAACAGATCGCCTCGCATTTCGGCGGCATTCGACAGGGCATGGCAATTTCGTGGCCGGGCCACATGACGGACCTCGGCGGGATTCGCAACCAGTTTCATCACGTGATCGACATCGTGCCCACGATTCTCGAAGTGACGGGGGTCGGCGCACCGAAGACGGTCGACGGCATCGAGCAGAAGCCGATCGAAGGCGTGAGCCTCGCGTACACGTTCGATCCGAAAAATGCGAACGCGAAGTCGCGCCACGAGACGCAGTACTTCGAGATGTTCGGCGACCACGCGATCTATCACGACGGCTGGATCTTGAGCACGAAGGTCATGCGACCGCCGTGGGTCACGATGGCAGGCACACGCGATCCGAGCACGTATCCGTGGGAGCTCTACGATTTGTCGAAGGATTGGACCCAGTCGGATGACGTCGCCGCGAAAAATCCGACGAAGGTGAAGGAGATGGAGGATCTTTTCTGGCAGGAGGCGCAGAAGTACCAGGTGCTGCCCCTCGACGCGACCGTTGCCGAGCGAATCATCACGCCGCGCCCGAGTATCACCGCCGGACGCGACACGTTCACGTGGACGCAGCCGTTGACGGGTACGCCGAACGGCGATGCGCCGTCGCTCCTGAACGCGTCGTATCACTTCACTGCGGAAGTCGAGATTCCGCAGAGCGGCGCGGACGGCATGCTGATCACACAAGGCGGTCGATTCGCGGGTTACGGTTTCTATCTGTTGAAGAGCAAACCGGTGTTCCTGTGGAACCTAATCGACTTGAAGCGCGTCCGATGGGAGGGTCCGGTGTTGTCGCCCGGCAAGCACACGCTCGAGTTCGACTTCAAGTACGACGGCCTCGGCATGGGCACGCTCGCATTCGGCAGCCCGTCGGGCATTGCGCAGGGCGGCACCGGCGTGCTGTCGGTCGACGGCAAAGCGGTCGACACGCAGAAGATGGAACGCACGCTGCCGTTCATCCTGCAGTGGGACGAGAACCTCGACATCGGCTCGGACACGTTGACCGGCGTCAACGATGCCGACTACCAACCGCCGTTCGCGTTCACCGGCACGATCGACAAGATCACGCTGACGATCGACCGGCCGCAATTGACGGCGGCGGACGAACAGAAACTGAAGGAGGCGGCGCAAGCGCTGCACGCGAGCGAATGACCTCGTTGGCGACGGCCGGCGACCATGGCTGACTCGGATTGGCGCAAGCCGGCGGCGGCGATCCCGCTCGACGACGACAACTGGTCGATCGAGTACGAGTACCGGGTCGTCGCCGGCCGGGTCGAATTGCGCGTGACCGGCTTGCACTATTCGATCAGAGACTTCGTCAAGGACGAGGTCGAGCGCGAGGCGTTGCTCGGCCGGCTCGTGCGGGGTTTCTTCGAACAGCGCCTGCGCAAATGATCGAGCGTGCGCGGGAAGGTGCGATGCTCGAACTCGGCCGCGGCAACCGGGCTGTTCTTCCCAACGGCGCAGTTCAGCCGCGTGACGTTGGTTGACCGCAGCATGGGGAGAAAAGCGTTGTGAGTGCAATTCAAATCGCTGCGTTGTCGCTGTTGGCGATCGTCGCGGGCTCGGCGTTCGGCATGCTCGTCGGCCGTCGCTTGCCGGATCATCACCTGGAGTCGGCGTCGAAAGACGTGGTGCGGCTCGCGATGGCGATGATCGCGACGATGACGGCGTTGGTGCTCGGGTTGGTGACCGGTTCCGCCAAAAGTACCTTCGACGCAGACGATACGGCCGTCAAGCGCACCGCTGCGTCGCTGCTCGCGCTCGATCGCGACTTGGCTGCGTACGGTCCGGACACGCAACCGATACGCGCAGCATTGAAGGCGACGGTGACAGCGAAGGTCGATAGCGTGTGGAGCGACGGCGGTGCCGGCGCTCTGGTTCGCGCCGGTGCACGCGGCTCGGGCGGCGGCGAACGGTTGCTGAACTCGATCCTGGCTTTGACCCCGACCAACGAAGCGCAGCGCTATTATCAAGGCCGCGCGCTCGAGCTCAGCAATGAAATCCTGCAGACACGTTGGTTCGTGTTCAACGGCTCGGACCGTTCGGTACCGATCGTATTCTTGATCGTGATCGTCGCGTGGCTGACCATCTTGTTCGGTAGCTTCGCGCTGTTTGCACCGCCGAACGCGACCGTCGTCAGCGCGTTGTTGCTGTGCGCGCTGTCGGTGTCGGCCTCGATCTTCCTGATTCTCGAAATGGACGACCCGTTCAGCGGGCTGATGCGCATATCGGACGTTCCGCTCCGATATGCGCTCGCACAAATGGGGCAGTAGCTACTCGAAGCGCAGCGCCACGCGCGTGTACCAGGTCGTGTCGAGCTTGTCGCGATCCGGCTGCGGATAGCTGTTGTAGTCGTTGTGCACACCGAGCCGTACCGTCCACTACGACGCGCCGATTGGCAGCACGAACGCGGAATCGTGTGCGATCAGGTAATTGCCGAAGTGCTGCAACTGCGGTGCGTACGAGATCGAGTTCACGATCGACAGCCACGGCTTGATCGTCAGAC
Organism: Pseudomonadales bacterium; assembly: GCA_035686405.1. Taxonomy (GTDB): domain Bacteria; phylum Pseudomonadota; class Gammaproteobacteria; order Pseudomonadales; family Azotimanducaceae; genus DATJGR01. The sequence continues at coordinate 3,275 of DASRZO010000006.1, forward strand.
TGTGGGCGACGCCGCTGTCGAGCGTGGCCGACGAATCGCTCGGCAGATCGTCGGTGAACGACTCGTGCCGATAGCCTAGACCGAGCCAAAACCGCAACGTGCGCACGTCGGTGTTGATCGGCCGCCATGTGAGACCGCCGGCAACGGTCGTGCGCAGATCGAGGTCCTCGAACTTGTCCTTTTCGAGTTCGCCGCGGATGTACCAACCCCACGGGTCGGAGAAGAACGCCGTGTACGAGGCGCCGCCGATCTTTTCGTCGGAGGTCTGGTCGTTGTCCTGTTCGGCCGTTTGATACGAACCGTAGAAGCGCAACTCGTCCTTCTTGCTGACAAGGGCCATCGAACCGACGATGTTCGTCGTGCGTTCGTCGGAGTTGCCGCTTTTGCCGGTCAGATCCGCACCGAGTTGATAGACCCAATGCCGTGTATCGAACAGCGACTCCTGCGGCGGCGCGGTGCCGGCCACCCACGACGCTTGCAGTTGATCGAGCGTGCTCGTCGAGGAGAGCGAGTCGCTCGCGACGCGCACATTCTTTTGCTCGTCGAGTATCGTGATGCCCGTGACCGTGGTCGCGTCTTTGTACTGGGTCGTCAACGGAGTGTCGCTCGCGAACGACGCGACTTGGTCCATCGCGACGGTCAGCGTACCTGCGTATTTCGTCTTGAACGTAATTTCCTTCGGCGTCACCTTGTCGATCGTGCCGACCAGGTGCGCGCCGTCGATGGTATTGATGGTGTCGCCGAATACCGATGCGCTCGACGCAAAGCACACCCAGGCTGCGATCCACGCAGCCGAACGCATCTGTCCAAGCATGGCCTTGACCTCTCCCGAAAATTGGTGATCCCCTCGCGATTGCGCAGCCTAGTGGCGTCGGCGAGGGCGTTCAAACAGTCGGATTGGTAGATCGGCGCGCGCTCGCATACACTGCGACCGGCTCGCGCCTCAACCGAGACGTTAGATCGTGTGTGCCGATTTCGACCCGCGGCGGGCGCCGACGAACCGCCATCGCTTGATCGTGCGACATCCGTCGCGCGCGGGCGTGATCGCGGTCGATCGCTTCGGCACACTGCCGCGCGTCGATACGGACGATCGGCACACGGCCGACGTCGATCACCTGAACGCGGCAGTCGAAATGCGCTACGGCTTGTGCACGACGGTGCTGCGCAGCTTGCTCCACGGCGACGCGCGCGACGGAGTGGTCGAGCGCGCGCATGAACTCGAGGTGCACGGCGATCCGGCGAACGGCTCGCTCGACTGGCGACGGATGACGCCCGACTCCGCGATCGACGCGGCGGATCGCGCCGCGGTCGCAGCGTGGCGCGAACCGCGGGCCGCG
>DASRZO010000007.1:0-4734 GCA_035686405.1 Pseudomonadales bacterium
ACGATGCGTTGCGTCAACGACGGCGGCGTTTCCGCCCACACCCCGCCGAGCGCGAAACGATCGACGCGCTGGCACAGGCTACGATGGTCTTCGTCGAGCACCGGCAGCGCCGTCCGTCCGCTTTCGGTCGTACTCGTCGAACGCGTCGCGACCACGTAGCGGATGTCCGGCGCGAGCAGCGCGAGCCATTCCGCATAGCGGCCTTCATCGAGCAGGAGCGCTTCCCATGCGAGAAAGCGCGTGACCTCGAAGACGAGCTGCGCATCGTCCGACGCTGAATCGATCACGCGCCGCGTCCGTTCGGCTTGTGCCGCTCGATGTGTATCAACGTGCTGTCCGGCGCAGCGGGCGCCTCGACGCGCTCGGCCGGCGGCGTTCGCATCATGCTGCGCCAACGGCGGTGGAACGCGCGCGCGTTCGCTTCGCTGATCAAATCGCCGACGAGGCCCGGCAAATCCGGTGCGGTGCGCTCGTGACCCAGCCCCATCGCCACATGCACTTTGCCTTGCCGCGTCACCCAACCGCGATTGGTCTCGGTGCACATCTGCCAATTCTCGGAGTCGTCCATCTCGAACATGCCGCCGGGGCCGAAGTTGCGCAAATAGGCGCGGCGGATCGCCTCTTTGACGTCGTCGGGCGCCGCGCGGTCGACGAGACACCACGACACGATGTCGATGCAATCGGGGCCGCGCGGATGCCACACGCGCACGCTCGGAAACAACGCCGGCACCAGGTACGAGAAGTTCGGAAACACCGTGCCGGCGACCGGCCCGAGCTTCAGCGCGCGCAGCTCGCCCAGGCGCTCGATCACCCGCGGCATCGTGTGCTGCAGCCACTGCGCGACGCACGGCTCCATCGCCTGCACCGGTTGCTCGAGCGCTTTGTAGTAACCCTGAATGAAGAGCCCGTGCCCGGCCTCGGTGCTCACCTGCACGCCGGCGGTCGCCGACACCGGCCGAAAGAAACCCTGCGCTTTCATCGCGGACACGTGCGTCGACGCCTGCGCGTGCTGGAAATCGCCGATGAAATTCTCGGCCGGGAATTTCCAATTCGTACGCACGCGCCACTTGTGCGGCGGACCGATCACCTCGGTGCCGGAACCGTCGCGGTCGAGCAGGATGTCGAGATACCAACGCATGTCGCCGAGATAGTCGTTCAGCGGCGGCGCGTGCGGATCGAATGTCGCGAAGACGAGGCCTTTGTACGCGGCGACCTGCGCCGCGTGCACCAAGCCGAGCGCGTTGCGGTCGGGTTCCTCGTGATACGCGTCGACGAAGTTCGGCGCGCTGACGAAGCTGCCGTCGGAACGATACGTCCAGCCGTGATACGAGCAGCGATGGTGCGTCGCGTTGCCCTGCTCGTCGCGACACACGAGCATCCCTTTGTGGCGGCACGAATTGAGGAACACGTGGATTTTCCCGGCCGCGCCGCGCGACACGACGACGCGATCCTCGCCCATCGTCGTCGTGACGAAGTCGCCGGGGTTCGGAATTTGCGACTCGTGCGCGACGTACAGCCACGCGCGCGCGAAGATTCGTTCGAGTTCGAGTTGATAGACGTCCGGGTCGAAATACGCGCGCCGTTCGACCCACCCGCTTTCGGGATCGACCAGGTCGGCCGGATCGCCTGCGAATCTGCTCATCTATCGCCCCCTCGTCCGCCGGAGCGCCGTGTGCGCCGCCGCGCGCCCTATCGTTCCGACCGCGGCGCAGCGCCTGCGTCCGCGCCGCGAACCTGCAACGCTGCGGGCCCGCTTGCGCGCGCTGCGCTCGCTACTCGGTCACCCGCAACGTCACCTCACCCAATTCGTCGAACAGCGCCGTGATCGAATCGCCGGCATCGAACGGAATCGCTTTGACGAACGATCCCGACAGGATCACGTCGCCCGGCTGCATCGATACGCCGAACTCGTGCAGTTTGTTCGCCAGCCAAACGACCGCGTTGAGGGGATTGCCCATCACCGCCGCCGCCGAACCCGTCTCCATGATGTCGCCGTTGATCGCCAGCGACGCGCTCAGCCGCCGCAGATCGACGTCGAGCAGATCCATCGGCCGGCCGCCGAGCACGACGAATCCGCACGTCGCGGCGTCCGAGATGCTGTCGACGAGCATATTCTTGCCACGGGCGTTGTAGCGCGAGTCGACGATTTCGAGCGCCGGCAACACGAAGTCGGTCGCACGGATGACGTCGGCAACGTTGATCGACGGGCCTTCGAGTTCGTCGCCCATCACGAACGCGAGTTCGACCTCGACCAACGGCCGGTTCATCGTCGCGCGGCTCACCGCCGAGCCTTCGAGCGCGAACCAGTTGTCGAAGATGAAGCCGTAATCGGGCTCGGTCGCGCCGGTCAGCGAACGCATCGCCTTCGACGTGAGACCGATCTTGTGGCCTTTCACGGTACGGCCGGCCGCGAGTTTCAAATCGCGCACCGCGAGGCCGATGCGGTATGCATCCGTGACGTCGGCATTCGGAAAACGGTTCGACACCGGGTCCGTCCAGTCGCGCGTCTGTTCGGCACGCCACAGCGCGGCCGCCGCGTCGTCGATGTCCTTCTTGCTCAGCATTCGGTCCTCCTCGGCCGCGTCAGCGCGGTCTCGTCAGTTGTTCGGCAGCGTTGCATCGACGACCGCTCGAGGCGAACCGTCCGAACACGCCTCGTCGCGTCAATTCTCGATGTATGCGATGAACGATGCGGATATCGCCCGGCTGTCGGCGACCACGTGCGTATGCCGTGCCGGGCGCGACTCGGCGTCGGGGAATTTCTCGTTCCACGGCGGTTCGCACGCATCACGCGCTTCTGCGACCGGTACCCAGAATTCCATCTTCGCCACATGCCGCCAATCGCCGCCGGCCGCCTTCAGCATCTCGCCGACGTGACGAAAGATGTTCGCGTACTGCGCCGGATAGCCTTCGGGTACTTGGCGCGTGCCGGGATTGAACGGCGCAATCACGCTCGAGATCAGCAGCGGGCCGATGCGCGTCGCCACGGGAATGGCGGTGAGGTGACTCAAGCCGTCGATGTGGATGCTCTTGCGCGCGCTCATGTCACTTCGCCTTCTTGCGCGCCGCGGACCACTCTTCGAATTCGGCCATCCGCTCTTTCGCCAACGGGAACAACCCGACCGTCGATTCGCCGGCCGCGACGCGTTCCACCGCGAACCGTTCGCGCTCTTCCTGCACGAGTGCATCGCGCACCACGTCGGCGACGAGCGCGACCGGAATCACGACCGCGCCCTCGCCGTCACCGACGATCACGTCGCCCGGCACGACGAACACGCCGGCGCACGTCACCGGTTCATCGACCGAGAACGGCATGTGCTGGCGGCCGAGCGTCGCGCCGTGCGACGACAGGTGATAGACGGGTCGATCGAGTTCGGCGATCGCCGGCGTGTCGCGCAGCGCGCCGTCGGTGACGATGCCGGTCGCGCCGAGTTTGAATGCGCGCGTCGCGAAGATGTCGCCGATGGTCGCCGCGTCCGGCACGCCGCGCGCTTCGATCACCAGCACGTCGCCCGGCTGCAAGCCCTCGACCGCGCGCCGCTGCGCATTCATGCCGCCGCCGTACTGCTGCTGCAGGTCCTCGCGCAGCGCGACGTACCGTAACGTCCGCGCGCGGCCCACCATCCGCAGTTCCGGATGCAGCGGCTTCAGGCCCGAGAAGAACGTGCTGCGGATGCCGCGCATCTGCAACTGATGCGCGAGCGTCGACGTCGCGATCGTCTTCAGCGCCTCGATGCGCTCGTTAGTCAGAATGTCGCTCGCGGTTTCATTCGCCATCTGGTCCTCCGTTTGCCGTCAGCGCGGTGTCAGCGGGAACGATGCGAAACGCGTTTCCGTGTAGAACTCGCGGCTGTGCGCACCGCCTTCGCGCCCGGTACCGCTCTGCTTGATGCCGCCGAACGGCTGGCGCAGGTCGCGTTCGAAGCCGGCATTGATCCAGATCATCGCCGTCTGCAGCCGGTGGCTCACGTAGTGCGCGGTCGTCTGCGACTCGGTCCATATGTAGCCGGCGAGGCCGTACGACGAGTCGTTCGCGATTCTGAGCGCGTGATCGGCGTCGTCGAACGGCATCACCACCGCGACCGGCCCGAAGATCTCTTCCTGACACACGCGGGCCGAGTTCTCGACGTCCACGATCGCGGTCGGTGCGACGAAGTAGCCCTTGTCGAGCCCCGCCGGGCGGCCGCCGCCGAACAGCACGCGACCTTCCTTCTTCGCGACGTCGAGATAACCCATCACGCGATCGTATTGGCGTTTGTGCACGAGCGGCCCGAGGCGCGTCGTGCGGTCGAACGGGTCGCCGGCATTCCAGCCCGCTGCGACTTTCGCGAACGCGTCGAGAAACTGCTGATAGATCGGCCGCTGTACCAGAATGCGCGAGCCGGCCACGCACGCTTGCCCCGAATTCATGAAGATCGACATCGCCGCGGCTGGAACGGCTCGTTGGAGATTCGCATCGGCGAAAACGATGTTCGCAGACTTGCCGCCGAGCTCGAACGACACGCGCTTCAGCTGCTTGGCCGCGCGCGCCGCGATGTCGCGCGCGGTCGGTACCGAACCGGTGAACGACACGCCGGCGACGTCCTTGTGTTCGACCAGCGGCACGCCGGCCTCGGCGCCGTAGCCGAGCACCATGTTGTAGACGCCTTTCGGCATGCCGGCTTCGTTGAAGATCTCGCACAGGATGCGCATCGACAGCGGCGACAGCTCCGACGGCTTGTGCACGGCGGAATT
>DASRZO010000008.1:0-9505 GCA_035686405.1 Pseudomonadales bacterium
GTTTTCCACTTCGAGTTCGCTGACCATGCGCGTGTTCTCGTCGAACTGATTGCTCATGCCGATGACGAACCGCTGCGCGTTCTCGGTCGTGTCCGACGGATTGTCGGTCGGACGCGCGTACGTGATCTCGCCGTAGCCGAATAACGAAACGCCGCGGTCGTTCGACGGTGCGACGGCTCCCGTGCTGGCTGTCGCCGCGTCGGGGGTCAAACTTCCGCGCGGCGACGCCGACGTAAGCTGTGCGTTTTGCTCTGCCGTCACCTTCGCGAGTTGTGCCTGCAGCGTTGCAACCTGGTCGGCCAGCGTCCGCAGTTGCGCCTCGAGTTCCTCGTTAGTAGCGGCGTTTGCCGATATCGATGCGACGGCGAGCGACGCGAGGATCGCCGCGCGGGCGCGGTGTCGAATGGTCGTGATGATCGATGAGTGCATGATTGCCTCGATGTTGGATGGTCGTAGTTGCGTGGTGGTATTGGCGCCTAGGGTCGGTAGCCGTCGGTAAGCGTTTGCAAGAACGCGATCACGTCGTCGATCTCGGCCGGCGTGAGCGCCGGCGCGTCTCCGCGGTGGCGGTTGTAGGGAACTTCCGTCGTGTTGACGTTCACGACGTACTGCGGCGGTAGATCGTCGAACTTGTGCACTTGGCCGTTCGTATCGAGCGGATACCATTCTTCCGGGTTCGTGTCGCGCCGCACGTAGAAACCGAGTGCATCCGTTAGCGTCGCGAAACGGCCGTTGTGGAAATAAGGCGCCGTGACGGCGATGTTGCGTAGCGTCGGCACTTTGAACGCGCCGCACAGGTCGCGTTGAGTCGCGAGATCGACGCGAAACGGTCCGCACAAGCCGAGATCGAAATACGTCGGGTCGTCGTTCGCCGGGATTGCCGCGTTACGCGGCACGCCGAGATTGTCGTAGCTGAAGTCGGTGAAGAGCGGCGGGGCGCCGTCGGTGCCGCGGGCGCTCGGATGACACGCGGCGCAGTTGCCCTTCTGCGGGTCATTGAAGAGCGCGAGGCCGCGCATCTCGGCATCGCTCAACTGCACCCTGCCGGCGAGGAAGTAGTCGTACTTGCTGTCGAACGGGGCGAAGTCCTTGTCTTCGGTTTCGTAGCGTTGCAGCGCGAACAACGCGCGGTCGAAGGCGACGTCGGGTTGGTCGAAGACGTCGGCACCGAACACGCGTTTGAATTCGTCGGCGTACGCTGCCGCGCTCAATTTCTCGACGACGTCGGCGGCGGACGGATTCGCCATCTCGTGTTCGGCGAGGAACGGTCGGCGCGCTTGCTCGGCCAGCGTCGGTGCGCGGCCATCGCGGTCGAAACCGCCGACGGGGCCGTCGCCGTCGAACGAGAACGTCGGCGTCAAACTCGTGTAGCGCAACGAGGGGGCGTTGCGAAAACCCGGTACATCGAGATCGGCGCCGCCGATCGGCACCGGCTCGTTGACGGCGGACGCGAGGGCATGAGCCGGGTCATGGCAGGTCGCGCAGGAGATCTGTCCGCTCTGCGACAACGATGCGTCGGCGAAGATCTTCTCGCCGAGTTGCGCCTGCGCGGATAGTGTCGATGGCGGTCCGCCGGAACTGCCCGATCCGCCGCCGGCACCGCCACCGCAGCCGACGAGCAGCACGGCCGACAGGTAGCAGGACACGCAGGCGAACGAGAAAGGGCAAAGGCGTTGCGACATGGCGCGCATCGAGAGGGTCCCTGAGATGAAGCTGTTTCTTTGAATAGAAATGATAATAATTATCAATGATGTCTGAAACCACCTCCGCTGTCCGACAACGCTTGCGACCGAAGCTCGGGACCTGGGTTTCGATCCGGTGTGTCGCCCCCGATCAGGCCACGGCTACCGATGCGGTCGAGGCAGCCTTTGCGATATTCGATCGTGTCGACCTGCACCTGCATCCCATGCGGAGCGGTTCGGACCTGGACGCGATTCGAACGCGATCGGGCCCCGTCGAGGTCGATGGGTGGACGTACACGTTGCTGCGCGCGGCGCACGAGTTGCACGGGTTGTCGGAGGGCCTCTTCGATCCTTGCGTCTCGGGCGAGATCGGCGACATTCGCTTTCGTGCACCGCCGCAGGTCGAGATCGTTCGACCGGTATCGATCGACCTCGGCGGAATCGCCAAGGGTTTCGCGGTGGATCGCGCGATCGACGCGATTCGCGAACGCGGCTGTTCGGCGGGACTGGTAAACGCGGGTGGCGACCTACGCGTCTTCGGTGCGGACGACTTCACCGCGTGGGTTCGAACACCGGATGCGCAGTGGCCGGTCCCGCTGCGCGATGCGGCATGTGCCGTGAGTTGTACGCATGGTGGACAACAGCCGTCGGAGCACCGTGGCTTCTATCGACGCGATTCAGCTCGCGATGATGACGATCGAGCGCTGAGATGGGCGGCGGTGGTGGCCCCGTCGGCGCTGTGGGCCGATGCACTCGCGACGTACGCGATGGTGTGTCGTACCGCGGCGGAACGTCTGCGGTTTGGCGTGGTGCTCGCCCATTTCGGCGCGCGGGCGTTGGATGCACCGGTGGAAAGCCAAAAAAAAGCCCGGCGTGTTAGGCCGGGCTAGGTCGTTAGGAGTCACACATACCAAGAATGGTCTGCCAAGGGGAGGGCTGGCCATTCGCGTCGCCGTCAGGGTCGTTTGGGGGGAGACAACGACGGCGACGATCGAAGTAAAGCCGAAATTCAATGAACCGCCAGTGAACTAGTTCGGGTTTCCGCATCGCGGCCGTAGAAGGGTGCGAATCGACCATCGGCGCCCGTCTCCGGGTCCGGCAGATAGACCCCGACCTGCGCCCGCGACAGGGTTGCGCCGTCAGCGTTGCCGACCCGGTCGTTCTGCCATGGCACGAGGCAGAAGCTCGAGTGCGTGGTCAGGTCCAAGAACGGGTACTTGATGATCTCGAAGTACGGCGAGTAGTCGAAATCCTTCGGCGTACAGACCTGCGGGTTGCGGCGGAAAAGCCGCACGGTGTTGTCTTCGACGCGTTTGACCAGCGGCAAGATCGGAAAGCGAACCGCGTCGAACGCTTCGGCGATCATCGTCGAGCATACGGTGCGCGTCGGCAGGCCCGCGCGGTGATAGAAGAGCGTCGAGCGCCAGCGCCGCGGCAGAATCGTCCACGGGAACAAAAACCGTGCGAGATCGAGGATCTGCCGCACGTCGTACGGTGTGCCTACACGGCCGAGCGCGTACGTCAGAACTTCGCGGGCGTCGCGTCGATCGAGCCCCTTCGGACGGCAGATCCGCAGATGCTCGGTGCGATAGGCCGCGAGCGACCGGACGACGGTGCCGAGGCCGATCTCGCTCTCGATGATCAACGGTTCGTCGCGGACTTCGGGGTCGACGAATGCCTCAACGCGCGCTCGTATACCTGGATCCTCGATCGAGCTCGCTCGACCCAGATAGAGCGCCGCGTGCGACCACGGACTTTGCGTGATCAGCTTGATCACGTCGCTCGCACGGCTACGACCTTCGACCAGAATGACGTCGCATGGACGCAACTCGTCGCGGATTCGATCGTAGTCCGACAACGGGAAGTCACGCGGCGGACGACGCCACGTCAGCCAACGCAACAGCGGTGCCGCCCAGCGTCGAGCCTTGTTCATGGTGCACGGCCGGAGAATCGATACTGTAGTATTGGCGCCGATCCCGAGCGGAACCGACCGAAGACGCGATTTGTGATGCACTCTGATAACCGATCATGATCGTCGACGCACAAGGCAGGCGTTTCCGCAACCTGCGGGTGAGCCTCACCGCGGCGTGTAACTACGCCTGCGAATACTGCGTGCCGAACGGCAAGCGTTTGATCGCCGCGGAAGACGAACTGTCGGCCGATCGAATGATTCGCGCGGTCGAGTTGCTGGTTGCGGCAGCCGGTATCGAAAAGCTGCGTATCACCGGCGGCGAGCCGCTCGTCTCTCCGAAGTTCGATGTGTTCCTGAGCTCGGTCGTACGACAACCGCTGCGCGACGTGTCGATCACGACCAACGGCCAGTTGCTCGAGCGCAAAGGCGATTTGATCGTGGAGTCCGGTGTCAAACGCCTCAACGTCAGTCTCGACACGCTGAACCCGATCGCATTCTCGAAGATCGCGCGCGGCGGCGACCTACAGACGGTGCTGCGCGGCATCGAGAAAATGTTGGCAGCCGGACTGAAGCTGAAGATCAACATGGTGCCGATGCGGCACGCGAACCTCGATCAGGTGCTGCCGTTGCTCGATTTCTGCCTCGAACGCGGCATCGAGCTGCGCTACATCGAATTGATGAACATGGGGCACCTGAAACACAGCGCCGACTATTCGAGGCAGTTCGTCGGACAAGCCGAATTGCTGTCGATGATCAGCGCCCGATACGAGTTCGCGCGAACGCACGCGGCGTACGACTCGACGTCGATTCGTTACGAAATTCCCGGCGCCGGCACGTTCGGCGTGATCGCGAACGAGTCGGAGCCGTTCTGCAGCGCGTGCACTCGATTGCGCTTGTCGTCGAACGGTTTCCTTTACGGTTGTTTGTCGAACGCGCGCCGGCATTCCATCGCCGAATTACTCGACCTGCCGGATCATCTCGCGTTGCCACGGCTGCAGGGTCTCTTGGTTCGTGCGCTCGGCGACAAGCAGAGCACGACCTTCCGTGGTGAAGTCACCGTGATGAAGTTCATCGGCGGGTGAACCGGCCGGATTCGCCGCCGTCACTATACTTGCCTCGTCCTTCCCAGACGGAGTCGCGACGATGCGGATGGTGTTCCTCGCGGGCCTTTGCATGATCGGCGGCTGTACGCTCGATCGGATCGAGCACGACTCGGCGCAATATCTCGGCGTGGCAGGCGTGTCCGATCGATACACGGTCGAACGCAGCACACGGTGGCGGCTCGACGACCCGGGCCGACTCGAAATGGATGCCAATTTCGATCCCAACGATCCTGGACAAGTACGTCTGCTGCGTGCGGCGTACGACGGCGTCGCCCAGGTATATCCATTGACGTTGCTGCGACAAGAGCCGACCGACGTGGGCACGTCGCGGCAACCCGAAGACCCGGTCGCGTTGCTGATCCATATCGACATCCCTGCGTCGGGCGGCCATACGAAAGATTTCCCGGTCGCACTCGTCGACATACGCACGGGCGCTGTCATCGATCGCGCAACGCTCATGGTGCGTTCGGGCTGGTGGGGTAGTGCGGACGACTCCGCTGCGGTGTCGCAGCTGTTTTGCGACTACGCGTCGAGCCTGAGACCGAAGCAGTGACGCGGTGAACGACCCCGACTCGCTGTTTGAGTTGCTCGAAGCGAATCGGCAGCGCCGCTTACCGCCGGTTGCGCGGTGGAATCCGCCGCGCTCCGGACCGAGCGACATGCGCATCGCGGCAGACGGCGTCTGGTTCTATCGAGGATCCGAGATCCGCCGGCCCGAGATGGTTCGGCTCTTTTCGACGGTTCTGCGTCGCGACGCCGATCGCTACGTCTTGGTGACGCCGGTCGAGTGCCTGTCGATCGAGGTCGACGACGCGCCGTTCGTCGCGGTCGACGTCGAATCGCGCGGCAGCGGCGCCGAGCAGCGATTGGCGTTTCTCACGAACGTCGGCGACGTCGTGGAGGCGAACGCCGAGCATCCGATCGCGGTACGCGGGGAGGGATCGCACCTGCGCCCATACGTAGTCGTTAGAGACCGTCTAGAGGCGTTGATCGCGCGCTCGGCGTACTACCGGCTCGCGGAACTCGTGTGCGTGGGACCATCGGGGCTGATCGGCGTGTGGAGCGCGGGCACGTTCTTCGCGCTCGAACACGCCGCGTGAACGGCGTGCCTCGAGACTACATGTTCGGATAGTTTGGACCGCCGGTGCCTTCGGGTACGACCCACGTGATGTTCTGCGCAGGATCCTTGATGTCGCACGTCTTGCAATGGACGCAGTTCTGCGCATTGATCTGAAAGCGCGGCGCCCCCTCTTCACGCACGACTTCGTACACGCCGGCAGGACAATACCGTTGGGCGGGTTCGTCGTACTCGGGCAAATTGCGCGCGATTGGAATCGTCGGATCCGTCAGCACCAGGTGGCACGGCTGATCTTCGTCGTGGTTCGTGTTCGATAGAAACACCGACGACAGCTTGTCGAACGACAGCACGCCGTCGGGTTTCGGATAGTCGATGGTCGGCGCGTCGGATGCCTTCTTCAGCGTCGCGTAGTCCGGCGTCGGATCAGATAGCGTGAACGGCGCGTTGCCGCGCAGGAAGGTCTGATCGATCCAAGTGAACGCGCTGCCGAACAGCGTACCGAATTTGTGGATCGCGGGACCCGCGTTGCGCGCCGTATGCAATTCTTCGTGCAGCCACGAGTGTTCGAACTTCTCGACGAAGCTGTCCAACGTTTCGCCGCCGGTGGAGCCAGCAGCCAATGCTTCGAACACCGCATCGGCCGCGAGCATGCCCGACTTCATCGCGGTGTGGCTGCCCTTGATCTTCAGCATGTTGAGGAAACCGGCATCGTCGCCGACGAGCAAACCGCCGGGGACGACCAATTTCGGCAACGCCGGCAGTCCGCCCTTGATGATCGCGCGTGCGCCGTACGAGACCCGCTTGCCGCCGAGCAGTTGGTTCGCAATCTTCGGATGGTGTTTGAAGCGTTGAAACTCGTCGAACGGGCTGACGTGCGGATTGCGGTAGCCGAGATCGACGATCAAACCGACGACAGCCTGCGTGTTTTCGAGGTGATAGAGGAAGCCGCCGGAGAAACCACCGGGCAGGTGGTTCAGCGGCCAGCCGATCGCGTGCATGACTTTGCCGGGAACGTGTTTGTCGGGATCGAGGTCCCACAACTCCTTCAGTCCGATCGCGTAGTGCTGAGTCGACGACTCGGCGTCGAGCGCGAAGCGTTTGATCAACTGCTTGCCCAAGTTGCCGCGGCACCCTTCGGCGAAGATCGTGTACTTGCCGATCAATTCGTAGCCCGGCGCATACGTCGGCTTGTGCGAGCCGTCGTGCGCGATGCCCATGTCGCCGGTCGCCACACCGCGAATACTGCCGTCGTCGTTGTACAGCACTTCCGCGCCGGCAAAACCGGGGAACACGTTCACGCCCAACGCTTCCGCTTGCTGTCCGAGCCAGCGGCACAGGTTGCCGAGGCTGAGCGCATAGTTGCCGTGGTTGTGCGTCGCGCTCGGCACCAACCAGCTCGGGACTTTGATGCCGTTGGTGTCGTTGACGAGATAGTAGACGTCGTCGTCGGTAACGGGCGTGTTGAGTGGCGCGCCGCGTTCCTTCCAATCCGGGAACAGTTCGTGCAACGCGCGCGGCTCGAACAACGCACCGGACAAGATGTGCGCGCCGATTTCCGATCCCTTTTCGATCACGCAGACGCTGATCTCGTGACCGGCTTTCTGCGATCGCTGCATCAGTCGACACGCAGCTGCAAGGCCTGCCGGCCCGCCGCCGACGATCACGACATCGAACTCCATGGATTCGCGCGCCAAGAACGGTCTCCTCGGTCAGATAACGGTCAATGAATTTGCGGGAAGTGACGCGAGTATAGAGAACGCGCCGAGCGAACTCTAACCGGCGTCGAGCGCGGTCGCGGTCGCCTTGACCTCGCACAGGGCCACGAGGAGAATACGGCGCCCTCGGACCTCCCGGTCCGTGTCCGCACAACCCCGCGAACAATCCGCTACCAGCCGAGGATCCGATGAAGGTACTGGTTCCCATCAAACGCGTCGTCGACGCGAACGTGAAGGTGCGCGTCAAGCCGGACAAGACCGGCATCGACCTCGCCAATGTGAAGATGGCCGTCAATCCGTTCTGTGAGATTGCGGTCGAAGAGGCCGTACGGTTGAAGGAAGCGGGCGTCGCGACCGAAATCGTCGTCGTGTCGGTTGGCGCGGCGAATTGCCAAGAACAGCTGCGCACGTGTCTCGCACTCGGCGCCGATCGCGCAATCCTGGTGCAGACGGACGTCGAAGTTCAGCCGCTCGGGATCGCCAAGATCATCAAAGCGATCTACGACAAGGAAAAGCCGCAGATCGTGTTGTTCGGTAAACAGAGCATCGACGGCGACAACAGCCAGACGGGTCAGATGTTCGCGGCCCTCGCGGGTCTCGGTCAGGGCACCTTCGCGTCGAAGGTGACGGTCGCCGACGGCAAGATGGCGGTCACGCGCGAAATCGACGGCGGCTTGCAAACCGTCGCGATGAAATTGCCGGCAGTCGTGACCACGGACCTGCGTCTCAACGAACCGCGCTATGCGTCGTTGCCGAACATCATGAAGGCGAAGAAGAAGCCGCTCGAGTCGATCACGCCGGACAGCCTCGGCGTCGATGTCACGCCGACGTTCAGTGTGCTGTCGGTCGAGCCGCCGCCGCCGCGCAAAGCGGGCATCAAGGTGAAGACCGTCGAAGAGTTGGTCGACAAACTGCGCAACGAAGCGAAGGTGATTTCATGAGCATTCTCGTCGTTGCGGAACACGACAACGCCGCACTGAAGCCCGTCACGCTGAACGTACTTGCTGCAGCGAAGGCGATCGGCGGCGACATCGACGTGCTGGTGGCAGGCTCGAACTGCAAAGCGGTTGCCGACAAAGCGGCGGCGATCGGCGGTGTGCACAAAGTGCTGCTGGCGGACAACGCCGCCTATGGCCATCAACTGGCCGAGAACGTCGCTGCGTTGGTCGCCGATCTCGGCGCGCAGTACACGCACGTGCTGACGGGCCACACGACCGCTGGCAAGAACTTCCTGCCGCGCGTCGCGGCTCTGCTCGGCGTCGCGCAAATCTCGGACATCATCGCGGTCGTAGCGCCGGATACCTTCAAGCGCCCTATCTACGCCGGCAACGGTATCGCGACGATCAAGTCGAGCGACAAGATCAAGGTTCTATCGGTGCGCGGCACGGCGTTCGACCCCGTACCCGCGACCGGCGGCTCCGCTGCGGTCGAAGCAGTCGCGAAAGTGACGGAAACTGGGTTGTCGACCTTTGTCGACGAACAGATCGTCAAGAGCGAACGGCCGGAACTCACCGCGGCAAAAGTCGTCATCTCCGGTGGCCGCGGCATGCAGAACGGCGAGAATTTCAAGCTGCTCGACGGCATCGCCGACAAGCTCGGCGCGGCGGTCGGTGCGTCGCGCGCGGCGGTCGATGCCGGATTCGTACCGAACGACATGCAAGTGGGGCAGACCGGCAAGATCGTTGCGCCCGAGCTCTACATCGCAGTCGGCATTTCGGGTGCGATTCAGCACCTCGCCGGCATGAAGGACAGCAAAGTCATCGTTGCGATCAACAAGGACGAGGACGCGCCGATCTTCCAAGTGGCCGACTACGGCTTGGTCGCCGACCTGTTCCAGGCGGTCCCGGCGTTCGAGAAGCTGCTCTAAAGACCCAGCGAGGGGGACACGAAAAGGCCCGCAGCAGCGGGCTTTTTTTTCTGCGTTCGCCGTATCTGTTTGGCGCTGCAGCAGTCAGCGACGCGGGATGCGTTTCGCCGTGTACCACGTGACCGGTCGCGCGTGGTTGTGAACCTCG
>DASRZO010000009.1:0-23460 GCA_035686405.1 Pseudomonadales bacterium
CAATGAGTGTCGAGCTACTGGATACCCCACGGTTTCACGGCTATCGCGTCCGACGCCAGATCAACGGCAAGACGTACCAGGAGTATTTTTCGCTGAAGGAAGACGGCAAGCGCATTCGCGGCTCGAAACGGGCTGCGATCAAGCGGCAAGCGGACGCGCGCGACACCGAGCTGGCGCGTAGCCAAACGGGCGCCAAGGAAAAGGCGGCGCGCGAAGTCTACGTCGACGACAAAGGTCGCGTCCGCGGCATCTTGTTCCGCATGAAGACCGAGAAAAGCGGCACGAAAACGCCGGTATTCCAGATCGGCATCATGTCGACGCTCGAGTCGAAGATCGTCAACACCACCGTTTCGATCAATCTGCACGGCTTGAACGGCGCGTGGACGAAAGCCGTCGACTTCTATGCGAAGCACAAGAAGATCAGCCGCGGCTCCGCCTCGCATAAACAGCTATTGAAGGCGAAGCCGTCGAACGCGGATCTGCAGAAGCTGATGAAGAGCAGACCGCGCCGCGGTTGATCGCGTTGCGCGCGCTGCGCGCGCCGACTACGTCATGACCTACGCAGCCGAATACCGTCGCTCGATCGATGATCCTGTCGCCTTCTGGAAAGAGAAGGCGCAGGCGATCGATTGGTTCGAGTTCCCGACGACCATACTCGACCGCGATCCCAACGGCGCGTCGCGTTGGTTTCGCGGCGGCAAACTGAATTCGTGCTGGCTCGCACTCGACCGCCACGTCGAGCAGGGTCGCGGCGAACAAGTCGCGTTGATCTATGACTCGCCGGCGACCGGTACGGTGGCGCGCTATACGTTCGCGGAGTTGCGCGATTGGGTCGCGCGCGTCGCCGGTGGGCTCGTGGCGCTCGGTGTGGGCAAGGGCGATCGCGTCATCGTCTACATGCCGATGGTGCCGGAAGCGGCGGTCGCGATGCTCGCGTGTGCGCGGATCGGCGCGGTGCATTCGGTCGTCTTCGGCGGCTTCGCCGCACCGGAACTCGCCGTACGCATCGACGATGCGACCCCGAAGGTCATCCTGTCGGCGAGCTGCGGCATCGAGTTCGCAAACGCGATTCCCTACAAACCCTTGCTCGACGAAGCGATTCGGTTGGCCGAACACAAACCGGATCGCTGCGTGATTCTCGCGCGACCGCAGGTGACGGCAACGCTCGACCCGAAGCGCGACCTCGATTGGCGCGCATGGGAAGCGAGCGCGACGCCGGTCGACGCAGTCGCAGTCGACGCCACGGATCCGCTGTACATCCTCTATACGTCCGGCACGACCGGTAAGCCGAAAGGCGTTGTACGCGACAACGGCGGCCACGCAGTCGCGCTGAACTACAGCATGAAGGCGGTGTACGGCGTCGATGCCGGCGACGTGTTCTGGGCGGCGTCCGACGTCGGCTGGGTCGTGGGCCATTCGTACATCGTGTACGGCCCGTTGATCCACGGCTGCACGACGATTCTGTACGAAGGCAAGCCGGTGCGTACGCCGGACGCAGGCGCGTTCTGGCGCGTGATCGCAGAGCATCGCGTGAAGACGTTCTTCGTCGCGCCGACGGCGTTTCGTGCGATCAAGAAGGAAGATCCGCACGCGAAGCTCAAAGAGCAATACGACATCTCATGTCTCGAGTATTTGTTCGTCGCCGGCGAACGGCTCGATCCGCCGACGTACCACTGGTTGAACGACATGCTGCCGATTCCGGTGATCGATCACTGGTGGCAGACGGAAACCGGCTGGCCGATGTGCGCGAACATGGCCGGTATCGAATTGATGCCGACGAAAGCCGGATCACCGACCTTACCGGTCCCCGGCTACGACCTGCGCATTTTCGACGACGACGGTGAAGAGGTCGCGGCGAACGTCGAAGGCAACGTCGTCGTCAAAGGTCCGTTGCCGCCGGGCGCATTGCCGACGGTATGGGGTGATCATCAACGCTTCGTCGATTCGTATTGGTCGCGTTTCCCCGGCTATTACCTGACCGGCGACGGCGGCTACGTCGACGAAGACGGATACCTGTACGTGATGGGCCGCATCGACGACGTCATCAACGTCGCGGGACACCGGCTGTCGACGGGCGCGATGGAAGAAGTGGTCGCGTCGCATCCGGCGGTAGCCGAATGCGCGGTCGTCGGCATCGAGGATGCCGACCGCGGGCAAGTGCCGCTCGGTCTCTTGTTGCTGAAGGACGGGGTCAACGTCGAGGAGTCGTCGCTACAGAGCGAACTCGTTGGGATGGTCCGTCAGTCGATCGGAGCATTCGCGAACTTCAAGCGCGCCGTGGTCGTGAAGCGACTGCCGAAGACGCGTTCAGGCAAGATCTTGCGCCAGGTACTGCGCAAGATGATCGACAAGCGACCGTACTCGGTTCCGTCGACGATCGACGATCCTGCCATTCTCAAAGAGATCGAAGCGACGCTGCGCACGCAGCGCGTGATGGACTGATCGCCGCGGCGTTGCTACTCGAGGCAGCGAACCGCGATCGACCGAGGCCACTCACTCCGCGCGCGGCATCACCTTCAGCAGAATCCATCCGTTCACGAACGCACCGACCGAGAAGATCACTTCGAACACGCCGAAGGTTCGCGTTCCCGGGTCGCTCCATTGCCACACGCCGTGGATGAAGTAGAGCAACGTCACTAGGCAGATCCACAGGGGTCCGTTCGCGCCGGCGCGGATCGCCAGCGGCGCAACGAACAGCAGCGGCGCCACTTGCACGACGAACACCACAATCGTCGCAGCGGGCGAGTCCAACGGTTCTACGAAGACGCGCTGCAGGCCGAGTAACGCGAATAGCGAGCCGACCCAGATCAGCAACGTCACTCGCAACAGCATCGTCTGCGCGGTCATCGCGGCGGTGTCAGCTTGTCGGCGATGCCGGCCAACCGAAATCCCAAGGCGCGCGCGAGTTCGCGTTCGGTCGGATCGAGCGTCGAATCGCCGCGTACGCCAGATACGTGCGAGGCGCCGTACGGCGAACCCCCGCGTGTCGTCGCATTGAGACCGGGTTCGGAGTACGGCAGACCGACGAGCACCATGCCGTGGTGCAGCAGCGGCAGCATCATGCTGACGAGGGTCGATTCTTGGCCGCCGTGCAGGCTGCCGGTCGACGTGAACACCGCCGCGGGCTTACCGATCAATGCGCCGCCGAGCCAAAGGTCCACCGTGCCGTCGAGGAAATGCTTCATCGGCGCTGCCATGTTGCCGAACCGTGTGGGACTGCCGAGCGCCAGGGCGCTGCACTGCTCGAGGTCTGCCTTCGTGCAGTAGACGGCACCGTCGGGCGGCAATGGCGGAGCGACGCGTTCGACCGTCGTCGCGACGTTCGGAACCGTACGCAGGCGAGGCTCGAAACGACCATGCGCGGCGACGCCGTGTGCGACGCTCTGCGCGAGCGCGGCCGTCGAGCCTTGGCGGCTGTAGTACAGAATCAGAATGTGCTCGGCCATGCGTGCTGCGCCCCAACGGTCGCGTCAGAGAATTTGGAGCACGTTTTCCGGCGGGCGTCCGAGCACGGCGCGGCCGTTCGCTTCGACGATCGGTCGCTCGATCAGGATCGGATGGCTGGCCATCGCGTCGATCAATTCGTCATCGCCGAGCGACGGATCGTCGAGCCGCAATTCGGTGTACGGCGCTTCTTGGCGTCGCATCAATTCGCGCGGCTTCAATTGCAGCAACGACAGCAGGCGCTTCAACGTCGCGGGCGACGGCGGCGAGTCGAGATAGTGTACGACGTGCGGCGACAAGCCGCGGTTGTTCAGCAGCGCCAGCGTTTGGCGCGACTTCGAACACCGCGGATTGTGATAGATCGTGACTTCGCCCATCGCACCGTGACTCTATAGAATGCGTCCGGATCGCATTGTAGCCGCAACAGCACCTTCGGGTTCGATGTTCGCCAACGTCATTGCCGACCTTCGATGGTTCTATTCGAACATCGTCGACCAATTCGGCGCACACGGTCTGTTGAACAGCGCGGCAGCGTTGACGTACACCACGCTGTTCGCGGTCGTTCCGCTGATGACGTTGACGTACACCATCCTGTCGATGTTTCCCGACTTCTCGGCGTTCGGCGAACAGATCCAAGAGTTCGTGTTCGAGAATTTCGTACCGTCGAGCTCGGCGCTCGTACAGCAAAAGCTCAGCGATTTCTCACAGCAGGCGCGCGAACTGACGTTCGTCGGCTCTGTGGTTTTGTTCGTCACGGCGTTCGTCACGCTCGTGAACATCGAAGCGGCGTTCAACGAGATCTGGCAGGTCGCGGAGCCGCGTCGCGGCGTGCAGCGGTTCGTCGTCTACTGGGCCGTCATGACGTTCGGACCGCCGCTGGTCGTCGGCGGCCTGTTGATGAGTTCGTATCTGATGTCGTCGCCGTTGATCGCCCACGGTGACGTCGTCGCAGCGCGGCAAACGCTGTTCGGCGTGTTGCCGTTTCTGTTCAGTGCGGCCGGATTCACCGTGTTGTTCTATGCGATGCCGAACTGTCGCGTGCGTTTTCGCGACGCGCTGTTCGGCGGTGTGGTGACGATGGTGTTCTTCGAAAGCGCCAAACGCTTGTTCACAGGCATCGTCGCGCACACGAATATGCAGTTCATCTACGGCACCTTCGCGGCGGTGCCGCTGTTTTTGACATGGCTGTATTTGACGTGGATCTTGATCCTGTCCGGCGCGATCGTGGTGCGTACGCTCGGCATGCCGCGCGACACGGCGACGAGCGACGGCGCGCCGATGCTCGTCCAATGCGTGCGAATTCTCGGTTTTCTGCAGCGCGCCCATCGCGACGGGCGGCCGGTCACGCGGCGCGATCTGAACGACGCGGTGAAGTTGTCGGGCGCCGAACGCGACGGCGTGTTCGCGGCGCTCGCACATCTCGGACTGCTGTCCGATGCGGGAAACCAAGTCCTACTCGCGCGCGATTTGCGCGGTGTGACGCTGCTCGACCTGTATCGGCGATTGCCGAACGGAATCGACGCCGAAGCGCTGGGTCGGGTGCGCGATCTGCCGCTGCTGGTCGAACCGTTGCTCGACTGCGTGCGGTACGGCGTGGCGCATTTGTCGGTCGACGTCGATCGCATCGTAGCGAGCGGTACGAACGTCGACGCCGATACAGCGATCAAAGCCGGTACGGCGACCGAAGCCGATACAACAACCGAAGGAGGGCGCGCGCGATGAGGCGCCGACTCGCGGCGATGTTCCTCGCACTGGGTCTGTCGAGCTGCGCACCGATCGACTTCGAGTACGCCGACGGCAGTGCCGGCCGCTATGCGGATTGGCGCGGCCATTGGGTGTTCGTGAACTATTGGGCCGAGTGGTGTGCACCGTGCCGCTACGAGATCCCGCAGCTGAATGCGTTCCGGACTGCGATGGCCGATCAAAATGCGCTCGTGGTGGGCGTCAACTTCGATGGCGTGGACGGCTCCGCGCTGCAGGGACTGATCCACCGCATGAAGATCGAATTTCCGGTGACGACGCAGGACCCGCGCGGACGGTTCGGCTACGAGATGCCGAGCGTTTTGCCGACGACCGTCGTCATCGATCCGAAGGGAACGGTGGCCGCGACGTTGGTCGGCCCACAAACGGAAGCAACGTTGCGCGCCGTCATTGGTACCAACGCTGGGCCGACTTGACCGATTGGCAGGCCATCAACGGGTAGGCTTTGCACGCGGCTTGCAGCTGCGGCAACTCGTCGTTCGTGCGCATCTTCTGCCAGCGGCTCGTGTATGCACCGATGACGAGATTGGGATAGTTCAGTCGGCCGCGGCTGCCGTTGTAGCGCGTCAACGCATCCGTTAGATCGCCGCGCGACTCGACCAGGTATTGCGCGAGGATTGCCGTTCCGTAGCTGATGTTCGTTTCGATCTCGGTCAAGTTGTCCTGCGGCCGGCCGATCTCGTTGCGCCAGAACGGCATCACTTGCATCAGACCCTGCGCGCCGGCGCTCGACACCGCGAAGCGGTCGAACCTGCTTTCGATCTGCATCAACGCGAGCAGCAGGTCGGGATCGACGCCGTGGTACGCGGCCTCCAAATACACCCGCTCCAGGATGAGGTCCTGCTCCTTCTCCAACGTCACATAGCGCGCGAGCTTCGGTTTCGAAGTCTGCAGCCACACCTTTTCGTCGAACGAATCGCCCTTGTCGAGCTGTTGGGACATTCGGTTCGCGAGCGCGGCGACGACCGCAGGATCGATGACTTCCGCAGGTTGCGTCGGTGCCGCAAGTGCGATGCAGGGGAGCATGAACAATAGAAGTAGCAAGCGGAGCCGGCGCCGCGGCGCCGGCGATCGAAACATCGGGATGACGTCGAATCGGTTCCTATCACTCATCCAGCGATGGCGGCACGTACCTGTGCCGCAATGGTGTCGACGGTGACGTTGAGCGTATCAGCAGAGGCGCGGGTTCGGTACTCGACGAGCCCCGCTTTGAGATTCCGGTCACCGATCACGATGCGATGCGGTATGCCGATCAGGTCCGCGTCGGCGAATTTCACGCCCGGGCGTTCGTCGCGGTCGTCGAGCAGCGTCTCGACGCCCAGACGTTCGAGCTCGGCCGCGATTCGATCGGCCGCGGCCCGAACGTCCGCCGACTTCGTGTAGTTCAGCGCGACGACGTGCGCGCCGAACGGTGCGACGGGTTGCGGCCAGATGATGCCGTTGTCGTCGTGGCACTGCTCGATGATCGCGCCGACGAGGCGCGTCACGCCCATGCCGTAACAGCCCATGATCAAGGTCTTCGGTGTGCCGTCCTGGTCGAGTACCTTCGCGCCGAGCGTTTCGCTGTATTTGCGACCGAGTTGGAAGATGTGGCCGACTTCGATGCCGCGCGTGATCTTCAGAACACCTTTGCCGTCCGGCGACGGATCGCCGTCGACGACGTTGCGGATATCGACGACTCGATCGTCGTCGACGCGAAAATCGCGCTGCCAATTCGCGCCGCGATAGTGGAAACCGTCCGCGTTCGCGCCGCAGACGAAATCGACTTCGGCGCGTGCGCTGCGATCGACGTAGACCGGGAGATTCAAGCCGATGGGTCCGAGCGAACCGACCCCGCACGCGGTGCTCGCACGAATCATCGCGTCGGTCGCGAACGTCAGCGGATTCGCGACACCGGGCAGCTTCTGCGCCTTGACGACGTTGAGTTCGTGGTCGCCGCGCAACACCAGCGCCACCAAGCCGTTGGTGCCGACGACGATCAGCGTCTTCAGCGTGTTCGTCGCGGGAACGGACAAGAACGCAGCGACGTCGTCGATCGTGTGTTTGCCCGGCGTCGCGACCTTCTCGAGCTTCGCGCTCGGCGAGCGACCGGATACGGCCGGCGCCAGCGCTTCCGCCTTCTCGATGTTCGCGGCGTAGTCGCTCGCGTCGCTGACCGCGATGCGATCTTCGCCGGTGCTCGCGAGCACCTGGAATTCGTGCGACGCACTGCCGCCGATGTTGCCGGTGTCGGCGATGACGGCGCGAAACTCGAGCTGCATGCGCGACAGAATTCGACCGTAACAGTCGTACATCTCGGCATACGTCGCGTCGAACGACGCATCGTCCAAATGGAACGAGTAGCCGTCCTTCATCGTGAATTCGCGCGCGCGCATCACGCCGAAACGCGGCCGGATCTCGTCGCGGAATTTCAGATTGATCTGGTACAGGTTGCACGGCAGCTGCTTGTAGCTCTGCACTTCGCGCCGCACGATGTCGGTGATCACCTCTTCGTGCGTCGGACCCAAGCAGAAGTCGCGTTCGTGGCGATCCTTCAGCCGCAACATCTCCGGACCCATTTGGTCCCAGCGGTGCGATTCCTGCCAAAGTTCCGCCGGTTGCACGAACGGCATCAGTACTTCTTGTGCGCCGCTGCGGTTCATCTCTTCGCGAATGATCGCTTCGACCTTACGCAGCACGCGCAGTCCGAGCGGCAACCACGTGTAGATGCCCGCGGCGAGTCGGCGAATGAGTCCCGCGCGCAGCATGTAGCGATGGCTCGGAATTTCCGCGTCGGCCGGCGTTTCCTTCAACGTCGGAATCAACAGCTGGCTCGCGCGCATCATCGGGGTCCGTGAACGGGTGGCGGCATTCTAACGACTCGACGAGGGTTTCCCAACGCGAGCCGGCGTGTACGCGGGCGAAAAAAAGGGCCGCGATGCGGCCCTTCTTCGAAGCGATGCGGATCGGTTCAGAGAACCATTTCCTTCAGGCGCTTCAACGCAGCGACGCGAACGCGGATCGACGCCGGCTTCGCCGGAATCATGATTTCTTCGCCCGTCGCCGGGTTACGGCCGAGACGCTTCTTCGTTGCGGGACGTTTCACCGCGCGAACCTTCAACAAGCCCGGCAACGTGAATTCGCCGACGCCTTTCTTGCTGATGTGACGCTTGATCAACGCTTCGATTTCCTCGATCACCGAGTCGACTTGCTTGCGCGTCAGCATCGTCGCAGTGGCGATTTCGTTGAGGATCCCGGTTTTGGTCATCTTCTTCGTCACTGGACCTTTCGGAGCTGCTTTCTTCGCAGCGGTCTTCTTGGCTGCCTTCTTCTTGGCGGCGGCTCTCATGACGGTGGGGCGTGGGGCGGCGGCTTTGCGGATAACTTTTCGCTTCGCGGCTTTCTTCTTAGCGGGCGCCTTTTTCTTTGCAGGCGCTTTCTTCTTCGCAGGAGCCTTTTTCTTTGCCATTCGATTTCCCTTTGTCGATTTGAAGTCGGGGTTGTCTTAACCGCTACGACGTGCGACGGACATCCAACCCATCACTGTATGAGAAACCTGAGAAAACAGCGTTCATCGGCTCCCCAATGAGCGCGCTTTATACTGCATTCAAATATTGCTCGCAACAAAGGACACGTCTTTTTTCAATGTTTTCGCGGGCTTTTTTCATTATCCTAGGCGCCGCTCGAAGGTGGCTGCGAAACTACGCAGCGTGCACGCGGTTCGTACCCAATACAAAATCCGTGCATTTTAGTTGACGAAACGCATCTTCGAGTTCGAACGAGACAGCGAAGGTTTCTTGCACATGCCGATCTACGAGTATCAGTGTCAGGCTTGCCAACACGAGTTCGAGACCATTCAAAAGTTCAGCGATCCGCCGCTCACGCGTTGTCCCGAGTGCGGAAAAGACAAACTGAAGAAGAAGATTTCCGCCGTCGCATTTCGCTTGAAGGGCGGCGGTTGGTACGAGACCGATTTCAAATCGGGCGACAAGAAAAACGTCGCGAGCAGCAGCGACGGCGGCGACTCGTCGGCGAAGAGCGAGTCCGCAGCGACGAGCGAGAGCACATCCGGCGAAGCAAAAGCCGGTAAAAGCGCGACGACGGACAGCTCGACCAAGTCGTCGAGCGGCGACGGTGAGAAGAGCAGCGCGAAGAAGTCGACCAAGCCAACGCCGAAACCGACGAAGCGCGACTCGAAGGGCGGCGGCAAGAAACGCTGATCGCGAACGACCCCAGCGAACACCAGGACTACGTCATGCGCAGCCACTATTGCGGCGACCTCGATGCATCGCACGTCGGAATCGACGTGGAACTCTGCGGCTGGGTGCATCGCCGCCGAGATCACGGCGGCGTGATCTTCCTCGACGTGCGCGACCGCAACGGCATCGTGCAGGTCGTCTTCGATCCCGACGCGGCCGCGAGCTTCGCGATCGCCGATCGGCTGCGCAACGAGTACGTCGTGCGCATCGCGGGTCGCGTGCGTGCGCGCCCGGCGGGCACCGTCAATCCCGAGATGAAGACCGGCGCGATCGAGGTGCTCGGCCGCGATCTCGAGATACTCAACGCATCGCAGACGCCGCCGTTTCAGCTCGACGAATACTCCGACGCCGGCGAAGACGTACGGCTGCGCTATCGCTACCTCGATCTGCGCCGCCCCGAAATGCAGCAGCGCCTACGCATGCGCGCCACCATCGTCTCGGCAGCGCGACGGCATCTCGAGGAAGCCGGCTACGTCGAAATCGAAACGCCGATCCTCACGCGTGCGACGCCGGAGGGCGCGCGCGACTATCTCGTACCGAGCCGCACCCATCCGGGACAATTCTTCGCGTTGCCGCAGTCGCCGCAGGTGTTCAAGCAACTGCTGATGATGTCCGGCATGGACAAGTACTACCAAATCGCGCGCTGCTTCCGCGACGAAGACCTGCGCGCCGACCGCCAACCCGAGTTCACGCAGATCGACATCGAAGCGTCGTTCATCGACGAACGCGACATCATGGGTTTGACCGAAGGCATGCTGAAACGTCTGTTCCGCGACGTGCTCGCGATCGAACTACCGACGTTCCCGGTGCTGACGTTCGGCGAAGCGATGCGGCGGTTCGCGAGCGACAAGCCCGATCTGCGCAATCCGATCGAACTCGTCGACGTCGCAGATCTGATGAAGAGCGTCGAGTTCAAAGTGTTCAACGCGCCGGCGAACGACCCGAAGGGGCGCGTCGTCGCGGTGCGCGCGCCCGGCGGCGGCAAGTTGTCGCGTAAGGAACTCGACGGTTACACCGACTTCGTCGCGCGCTACGGTGCCAAGGGTCTCGCCTATATCAAGGTGAACGAGCGCGGTAACGGTGTCGCGGGGCTGCAGTCGCCAATTCTGAAGTTCCTGCCCGAAGCGGTGATCGAAGCGGTGCTCGATCGCTGCGGCGCGGCGGCGGGCGACGTAGTCTTCTTCGGCGCCGACGGCGCCGACATCGTCAATGCGTCCATCGGCGCGCTGCGCAATCAGCTCGGCGCGGATCTGAAGCTGATCGAAGACCGATGGGCGCCGTGCTGGGTCGTCGACTGGCCGATGTTCGAACGCGGCAAGGAAGGGCGGCTCGAAGCGATGCACCATCCGTTCACGAGCCCGTCGTGCACGGTCGAGGAGCTGCTCGCGAATCCCGAGGCCGCGCATGCGCGCGCGTACGACGTGGTGCTGAACGGTTACGAGATCGGCGGCGGCTCGATCCGCATGCACCGCAACGAAATGCAGAAGGCGGTGTTCGAAACGCTCGGCCTCGGCCAGGAAGCGGAAGCCCGCTTCGGTTTTCTGCTCGACGCATTGAAGTTCGGTTGCCCGCCGCACGGCGGCATCGCGCTCGGCGTCGATCGCTTGGTGATGCTGATGGTCGGCGCCGGCGCGATTCGCGACGTGATCGCGTTCCCCAAGACGCAAACGGCGGCGTGTCTGTTGACCGCCGCGCCGTCGGCGGTCGACGAACACCAACTGCGCGAGTTGCACATTCGCTTGCGCTGAACGGCGCGCGCCGTGGACGCTGGATGCGCCATGGCACCGGAGGAAAACGCCCCTGAACGCGGCTGTTCGCAGACTC
The DNA here is from genome assembly GCA_035686405.1 of Pseudomonadales bacterium. Taxonomy (GTDB): domain Bacteria; phylum Pseudomonadota; class Gammaproteobacteria; order Pseudomonadales; family Azotimanducaceae; genus DATJGR01. The sequence goes on from DASRZO010000009.1 coordinate 11,268, forward strand.
GGATGAGAATTCTCGGAATCGATCCGGGCTCGCGCGTCACCGGCTACGGTGTCGTCGAGGTGCGCCGCGGCAAAGCGATCTACATCGCGAGCGGGTGCATCCGCACGACACACGCGGCGCTGCCGCAACGGCTCGGCGAGATCTACGAAGGCGTCGCGGCGTTGATCGGCGAACACGCGCCCGACGCGGTCGCGATCGAACAAGTCTTCATGGCGCGCAATGCGAGTTCGGCGTTGAAGCTCGGACAAGCGCGCGGGGCCGCGCTCGCGGCGGCGGTGACGATCGGTTTGCCGGTGTCGGAATACGCTGCGCGGCGCGTGAAGCAGGCCGTCACCGGCGTCGGCGGTGCGACGAAAACTCAGGTACAGCACATGGTCTGTCGATTGCTGAGCTTGAATGCATCGCCCGCAGCCGACGCGGCCGATGCGCTTGCCATTGCCATTTGCCACATCAATACTCAGCGCGGGCTCATGGTCCGCTGACACGGATGATCGGACGCATACGAGGCAGGCTGATTTCGCTCGACGAGCACACGATCCTGGTCGACGTCGGCGGAGTCGGATACGAAATGGAAGTCACCGCGAACACGCTCGCCGCGTTGCCCGGCGTCGGCCACGACGTCGTCGTCCACACGCATTTGTCCGTTCGCGAAGATGCGCACTCGTTGTTCGGTTTCGCGAGCGCCAGCGAACGCGACCTCTTTCGCACGCTGATCAAGATCAACGGCGTCGGTCCGAAACTCGCGCTGACGCTGCTCGCGGGTCTCGATGTCGTCGAACTCGCGCGCTGTATTCGCGACGGCGACGTCGCGCGCTTGGTGAAGCTGCCCGGCATCGGCAAGAAGACCGCCGAACGGTTGGTCGTCGAACTGAAAGACCGCATCGAGAAGCTGGTGGCGATTCCGGACGTCGCGCGGCCGCGCGCCGCCGAGCCGGCGACGCGGCTGGTGATCGAAGAAGCGGAACGCGCATTGATCCAGCTCGGCTTTCGTCCGGCCGAAGCGAGTCGCGCGATCGGTAGCGCGTACGAACACGGTCACTCGACCGAAGACGTGGTGCGCATCGCGCTGAAGCGCATGGCGAGGCAGGAAGCATGATGCGCGCGTGCGCGATGCGGAGCGCGCGTGGCTGTTGAACCGGACCGGCTCGTCTCCGCGCGCGACGCGGGCGACGACGGCACGCTCGATCGTGCATTGCGGCCGACGACGCTCGGCGGCTACATCGGTCAGACCGCGGTCAAGGAGCAGATGGCGGTTTTCATCGAAGCGGCGCGCCGCCGCGGCGAACCGCTCGATCACACGCTGATTTTCGGGCCGCCGGGTCTCGGCAAGACGACGCTCGCGCACATCATCGCCAACGAGATGTCCGGGTCCCTCAAGAGCACGTCGGGACCGGTGCTCGAAAAGGCCGGCGACCTCGCGGCGCTGCTGACGAACCTCGAACCCGGCGACGTGCTCTTCATCGACGAAATTCACCGGCTGAGTCCGGTGGTCGAGGAGATTCTGTATCCCGCGATGGAGGATTTTCAGATCGACATCGTCATCGGCGAAGGGCCGGCGGCGCGCTCGATCAAGCTCGACGTGCCGCCGTTCACGCTGGTCGGCGCGACGACGCGCGCGGGACTGCTCACGTCGCCGCTGCGCGATCGCTTCGGCATCGTGCAGCGCCTCGAGTTCTACAGCGTCGCGGAACTGACGCAGATTGCGAAACGTTCCGCAGACAAGCTCGGCGTGCGTCTCGAACATGACGGCGCCGTGGCGATTGCGGGACGTTCGCGCGGCACGCCGCGCATCGCCAATCGCTTGCTGCGGCGCGTACGGGACTATGCCGAGGTGAAGAGCGACGGGCGCGTGACGGCCCCGATCGCGGATCAAGCGCTCGATCTGCTGTCGGTCGACGGCGAAGGGTTCGACACGATGGACCGGCGCCTATTGCTGACGATTCTCGAGAAATTCGCGGGCGGTCCGGTCGGCATCGATTCGCTCGCGGCGGCGATCAGCGAAGAGCGCGACACCATCGAAGACGTGCTGGAGCCGTTCCTGATTCAACAAGGATTCATGATGCGCACGCCGCGCGGGCGGGTCGTCACCGAAAAAGCGTATCGACACTTCGGTATCGCGCGCGCCGCCACGGGCGCGGCGATGTCGCAAGCGAGCTTCGACATCGACCCGGCGTGAGGCGCCGCGTCGAGTCGGCGCCGTAACCGTTTCCATAGATCGAGGGAGTGAACGATTGACTGAACCGTTGTCCATCTTCTCGTTGGTGCTGAACGCCAGCGTGCTGGTGCAGATCGTCTTGCTGCTGCTGTTGTTCGCGTCGTTGACGTCGTGGGTGATGATCTTCCAGCGGATGTTCGCCTTGAAACGCGTGCAGAAAGCGATCGACTCGTTCGAAGAGTATTTCTGGTCCGGCATCGATCTGCGCCAGCTGTATCAGGAACTCGAAATGTCGGACGAGGAACTGAGCGGAATGGAAACCGTGTTCGTCGCGGGGTTCAAAGAGTACACGCGCTTGTCGGAGCAAGAGGCCGATGCCGAAGCGATCATGCAAGGCGCGCAGCGCGCGATGCGCGTCGCGCTGACGCGCGAGGAAGAGAAGCTCGAGACGCACTTGCCGTTTCTCGCGACCGTCGGCTCGACCAGCCCGTACGTGGGATTGTTCGGCACGGTGTGGGGCATCATGAATTCGTTCAGGAGCCTCGCGAACATGACGCAAGCGACGCTCGCATCCGTGGCGCCCGGCATCTCCGAAGCGCTCGTCGCAACGGCGATGGGTCTCTTCGCGGCCATTCCCGCGGTCATCGGTTACAACCGCTTCTCGGCGCGCGCCGAAGTGCTGATGACACGTTACGAAACTTTTACAGAGGAGCTGACCAGCATCCTTTATAGAGCGGTGCATACGAAGCGATGAACCCGCAGATGAGGACGAAGAAGCGCAAACCGATGTCGGAGATCAACGTCGTGCCGTACATCGACGTGATGCTGGTGTTGTTGGTCATCTTCATGGTCACGGCACCGATCCTGACGCAAGGCGTGCAGGTCGATCTGCCGAAAGCACCGTCGCAACCGATCTCGGAGCACGAGAAGGATCCGTTCGTCGTCACGATGCGCCAGGACGGCGCGTTGTTCGTGAACCTCGGCGTGCGCAAAGCGAACGACACCGGAACGCGCGTGACGATCTTCTCGCTCGAAGAGCAAGCCTCGAAGATTCTGTCGGCGCGGCCGGATGCGCCCGTCTACGTACGCGCGGATCAGCACCTCGACTACGGTCAGGTCGTGCGCGTGATGACGGTGTTGCAGAAAGCCGGCGCGCAGAGCGTAGGGCTGATCACGGATCCGCCGGATCTCGGCTGATCTGGGCTCGCGGCATGGACGATACGGCCCGGTTCTACGGTATCTCGCTGGTACTGGCGCTGCTGGTGCATGCGCTGGTCGTCGCGATGCTGTGGTTCAACTGGACGCCGGTCGAGCGCGAGACGGTGTTGGTACGGCCGAACATCGTCAAAGCCCAACTGATGGTGATGGAAGCGCCGAAACCGAAACCGACGCCGAAGCCCGCGCCGCCTGCGCCGCCGCAACAAGACGTCGTGAAGCCGAAGCCGGAACCGAAGCCCGAGCCCAAACCGGAGCCCAAGATCGAACCGAAGCCGAAGCCGGCCGAAGTGAAGCCCGATCCGAAGGAGGCGGCGAAGCGCGCACAAGCGGACAAGCAGAAGAAGCTGGATTCGCTCGCCGACGCTTCGTTCAGCGACGCGCTCGCGCGCGAGACGCAAGTGCTCGCCGAAGACAAGAAGGAGCAGGCCGCGCAGACCTACGCGCAAGGCATCTATCAACTCATCGTCGCGAACTGGTCGCGGCCGCCGTCGGCGCGCAACGGCATGCAGACGAAATTGATGGTCGAGCTCGTGCCGACCGGCGACGTCGTCAACGTCACGATCACGTCGTCGAGCGGCAACGAAGCGTTCGATCGATCCGCCGAAGACGCGGTACGCAAAGTCCGCAAATTCGACGTGCCGAAAGATCCCGATCTATTCGAAAAATACTTCCGCCGATTTCCCGTGCTGTTCAAACCAGAGGACCTGTTACGTTGAACATTCGAGCGATCGCCGCGTTGGCGGCATTGACGTGCGCACTGACGGCGCACGCGCAGATCACGATCGAGATCGATCGCGGCTACGACAACCCGAAAAAGATCGCGGTCGTGCCATTCGGCGTCGGCGCCGGCGTTCAGGGGCTCGACAATCCGTCCGACATCATCTCGTTCGACTTGGCGCGTACGGGCCAATTCGCGCCGACGCCGGCGAAGAACATGCTCAGCATGCCGGACCAGCCCAAGGAGGTTCTGTTTCGCGATTGGCGCGTGCTCGGCGACGAATACGTCGTGATCGGCCGCGTCGATCCGGCGTCGAACGGCAACATCTCGGTCTCGTATTTCCTGTTCGACGTGTTGAACGAGCGACAACTCGCCAACGGTACCTTCACGGCGCCGCCGACAGCGCTGCGCGACATGGCGCACCTCGCGTCGGACGAGATCTACGAGAAGCTGACCGGCATTCGCGGCGCGTTCTCGACGCGCATCATCTACGTGCTCGCGTTCGATCTCAGCTTGAAGACCGAACGGTATCGGCTCGAGATGGCCGACGCGGACGGCGCGCGGCCGCGCACGCTGCTCGAGAGCAAGGAGCCGATCTTGTCGGCGACGTGGTCGCCCGACGGCAAGAACGTCGCGTACGTGTCGTTCGAGAAGGGCAAGCCGTGCATCATCATGCAGGAGATCGCGAGCGGTGCCCGCACCGTGCTGACGGATTTCCCCGGCCTCAACAGCGCACCGGCGTTCTCGCCTGACGGCAAACAGCTGGCGCTCGTGCTGTCGAAAGACGGCGATCCCGAGATCTACACGATGAACCTCGCGACGAGGGAGCTGCGCCGCATCACGCGGCAGCGCGGCGCCGACACGGAGCCGAGTTGGACGGCGGACGGCAAGAGCTTGGTCTTCACGTCGGACCGCGGCGGCAAACCGCAGATTTATCAGATCGAAATCGCGACGGGGCTCACGCAGCGACTGACGTTCGAAGGCGACTATAACGCGCGCGCGCGCATGCTCCCGGACGGCAAACACATGGTGTTCGTGCATCGCAACGACGGCGTATTCCACATCGCCGTGATGGACCTCGACAAAGGTCGCTTGATGGCGCTGACGTCGACGTCGCTCGACGAGTCGCCGTCGATTGCGCCGAACGGCACGATGTTGATATATGCGACGCAAGATAAAGGCCGCGGTATACTCGCCGTCGTATCGATCGACGGCAGTGTGAAATACCGATTGCCGTCGTCCGTCGGAGACGTCAGAGAGCCTGCATGGTCCCCCTTCCTGAATCGGACGCGCTGAGCGGCGCGGCTCGATGACACCTTCAAGTTCCAATGGCCGTCGACGATCCCGTCTGCGGACGCTTAAGGAGAAAGCAATGCAACACCACTGGCTACGCAACCTCGCGGTCATCGTACTCGCAGGTTTGGTCTTGGCCGCCTGTTCGAGCAGCGGCAAGAAAGGCGCGCAGGAACCGCTGCCGGGCAACGAACAACCCACGGTGACCGCGCCCGCGCAGTCGGACTCGGAGATCTCCCGCTCCGTCGACGCCAACGGCAACCCGATCAATCCGCAAACCGGCCAACCGCTGACGCGGGTGTTCTACTTCGACTACGACAAATCGAATCTGCAGCCCGAAGCGCTCGCGATCCTCGAATTGCACGCCGCCTTCTTGAAGGCGAGCCCGGACCGCCGCGTGACGATCGATGGCTACACCGACGAACGCGGTACGCGCGAATACAACCTCGCGCTCGGCGAACGCCGCGCGGAAGCCGTCGCGACGTTCCTCGTATCGCAAGGCGTGCGTCGTTCGCAGATCGACGTCGTCAGCTACGGCGAAGAACGGCCGGCCGATCCGGGCCACACCGAAGCCGCATGGGCGAAGAACCGCCGTGCGGAACTCGTCTATCACTGATCGATGCGCGCGCTGCGAACGCTGACGACCGCGCTCTGCGTCGCGTTCGCTGCGCAGAACGCATTCATGGCGCCGACGTCGTTCGCGGCGGTGCCGGTCGTCGAATCGTCGCCGAGCACCGGTAGCTCCGGCACCGTATCGCGGCCGACCACAACGACGAGCGCACCGATCTCGAGCCCCGCGACGTCGAGCGGCGTTCGCAGCTACGGCGTCGATCAGCCGCAGGTCGTCGCGAACGACCCGATTCGCAGCACGCCCCCCAACAGTTCGGTTGGCAGCTCGTCGGCGGGAACGCCGGTGACCGGCACGACCGCGAGCACGATGTTCCAGCAAATCCAGCAGCTGCAAGACGACGTCGCGGAGCTGCGCGGAATGCTCGAAGAGCAGACACACCAAATCGAGAAGCTGCAGGCCGATCAGAAAGAGCAATACCTGGATCTCGATCGGCGCATGACCGCGCTGAAAGGGGGTGCAGCGGCCGGCGGTGCGACGGCGCCGACCGGTCCGGTTGCGGGCGGTGGGGCAGGCGGCGGCAACACGACGGTCGGCGGCGGGTCGTCCGCTACGAGCGCAGCATCCAACTCGGAGCGCGACGCGTACACGAAGGCGTTCAACCTGACGAAGGACAAGCGCTTCCCCGAGGCGATCGCGGCGTTCAACCAAATGCTGGTCTCGTACCCGAACGGCGAATACGCCGGCAACGCGTACTACTGGCTCGGCGAGATGTACCGCGCGACGAGCGCCCCCGAGAAGGCTCGTCAATCGTTCGCGCAAGTCGTGAATCAATTCCCGACCAACGCCAAGGTCAGCGACGCGATGTACAAGCTCGGCGTCGTCTACAACGAGCTCGGTGATCGCGCAAAGGCGCTCGAATACCTGAAGCGCGTGCAATCACAATTCCCGGGAACCCCGGCCGCGTCGTTGGCGCAGTCGTACGCCGCCGAACTCAAATAGCAGAGAGGTGGTCACCGATGGTGACCGTCGCCACGCAATCGACCATCCGCCTACGGATCACCGAGATCTTCCACTCGTTGCAGGGTGAGACGAGCACGGTCGGCATCCCGACGGTATTCGTGCGTCTCACCGGTTGTCCGCTGCGTTGCCAGTACTGCGATACCGCGTATGCGTTTCACGGCGGCGAGATGATCGATCTCGCGACGGTGCTCGATCGAGTCGCGTCGTTCGGCGCGCGCTACGTGACGGTCACCGGCGGCGAACCGCTGGCACAGCCGGCGTGTCTGCCGTTGCTCGAACAGCTATGCGATGCGGGCTACGTGACGTCGCTCGAGACGTCGGGCGCGCTCGACATCGGCCGCGTCGATCCGCGCGTCGTGCGCATCGTCGATCTGAAGACGCCGGCTTCGCGCGAGAGCGCGCGCAATCGCTGGGAAAACATTCCGCTGCTCACGCAACGCGATCAGGTGAAGTTCGTCATCTGCGATGCCGACGACTATGCGTGGGCGCGCGCGAAGACGTTCGAGCACGATCTGCCGAAACGCGTCGGCGAAGTGTTGTTCTCGCCGAGCCACACCGAACTGCCCGCGGTTCGCCTCGCGGAGTGGATTCTGCGCGACCGGTTGCCGGTACGGATGCAGGTCCAACTGCACAAAGTGCTGTGGGGTAACGAGCCCGGGCGATGACCGCGCCGCGCGCCATCGTGCTGTTGTCGGGCGGCCTCGATTCCGCGACGACGCTCGCGCTCGCCAAATCGGAGGGCTTCGCGTGCTACGCGATGTCGTTCCGCTACGGCCAACGCCACGCCATCGAACTCGAGGCCGCCGCGCGTGTCGCGCGCGCGCTCGGCGCGCTCGAGCACCGCATCGTGACGATCGATCTCGCGGCCTTCGGCGGTTCCGCGTTGACCGATCCGTCGATCGCGGTGCCGGAAACACCGACGACCGGCATCCCGATCACGTACGTGCCCGCGCGCAACACGATCTTCCTATCGTTCGCGCTCGGCTGGGCCGAAGTGCTCGGTGGGCGCGACATCTTCGTCGGCGTCAACGCAGTGGACTATTCGGGCTATCCCGATTGTCGCCCGGAGTTCGTCGCCGCGTTCGAGACGCTCGCGAACCTCGCGACGAAGGCCGGCGTCGAAGGCGATCGGTTTCGCATTCGCGCGCCGCTGATCGACCTGACGAAGGCCGACATCATTCGGCGCGGCGTCGCACTCGGAGTCGACTACGCCCAAACGACGTCGTGCTATCAGCCGGACGAACGCGGCGCGGCGTGCGGCGTATGCGATTCGTGTCGCCTGCGTCGAGCAGGATTCGCCGCCGCCGGCTTCGCCGATCCGACGCGATATCGCTGAAGGGTTTGGTGGGCCGTGTGGGGATCGAACCCACGACAAACGGGTTAAAAGCCCGCTGCTCTACCAGCTGAGCTAACGACCCAAGCGAGAGAGGCTGGGAAAAAGAGCGGCATAGTGTAGCGGCAGTCGCTCAAAAGACAAGAACGGCGCCGACTACACCGGCAGGTGATACGCGTGCCGGTCGGCGTGGCGGATCAGGAAATTCCAGATCTCCTGATCGAGTTCGTCCGCCTCCACGGTCTCGGCCCACGCGTGCAGCTCGATCAGCAATTCCATCGCGCTCGCGTGGCGCGCATTCAGATGTTCGATGCGCAAGCTCTCGGCGGAGCCGCGCAAGAAGGTCGCGATGCGGTTCGCGAGACTCTCCGGCGGTACGTCGCGCAGGCTCTCGAACAGCGCGACCAACTCGTCGATGTCCTGCGTGCGCACGGCGGCGGCGCGATCGAAATCTTGCGCGAGGCATTGCATCAGCATCGCGATCATCCCGGCATTCGACGCGGCATAGGCGGATTGCGTGTCGGGCGCGACGCTCGTCGCGAGCTTCATCGCGAGATCCGCGAGCGCTTGTTGCGGCCGCGGGATCACAGCAGCGGCTCCGCGTAGCGATGCTCCGATTCCGGGGCGAGACGATCGACGATGATGCGGTTCTGCCGATCGGTCATCACCCAACCCGCCATCGCCAGGATCGGCTCCTTCGTGGAACCGTTAGCGAAATCCTCGGTCGACGAAATCCAGATCGCGAGGCCTTTGATCGACGCGAACACCTGCCACCAACGGAACGCGTCGGCGTCGAATTGCAGCCCGCTCGCCTCTTGCCAGATTTGCACTGCACGTCTGCGCGGCAGCAAGCCGCCGGCGAGATGGCGTTCCGGCCAACCCCAAAGCGGATCGAGCGACCACGCGAGATCCTCGAGCGGATCGCCGATGTGGGCCATCTCCCAATCGAGCACGCCGCGGATCGTGCCGCTTTGGTCGTACAGGAAGTTGCCGGAGCGATAGTCGCCGTGCACGAGGCAGAGTTTCTGCGCCGGCGGCGGGTCGCGTTTCAGCCAACGGATCGCCGCGGCCGCGATCGGCTGCGGATGCAGCGAATCGGCTGCGATGACGCCGGCCCAGTAGTCGAGTTCGCGCCGCGCGCAATCGGCGCGATCGGGCGCGTGCATGAATTTCGAGACGCCGAGTTCATCGATGTCCATCGCACCGAGGCGACCGAGGATGCTCCACTTCTGCGTGCCGATCTTCTCGCGCAGCGGCGCGTATGCCGGAGTCGCGAAATTCGGAATCGCCGTCTCGCAGCCGGCGATTTCGGCCATCACGGAGAACGGCCGTTCGAGTTCGCCGGGATCCTCTTCGAGAATCAGCGGCTCGGGTACCGGCACCGACGTCGGGTAGACGGCGGTGTACGTTCGGTACTCGAGCGCGCGGTTGGTGTCGATCAAACTCGACGGCGGATCGCGCCTGAAGATGTAGCCGCGCTTCGCGTCGACGCCGTTCTCCTGAAACGTCGCCGCGATGCGATACGTCTCGCGCGACGCCCCTCCGGGAATCTGTTGTATGCCGACGATCTTCAAGTTCTGGAGGTGCGACCAGCGTCGAACGAGATACCGCTCGATCGCGCCGCGCAGCGGCTCCAGTGCGCTCATCGGTCAGGCCGCCGGTTTCAGCTTGAAGCGGATCGGCAAATGCTTGACGCCGTGGACGAAGCTCGCGCGCAGGAAACTCGGTTCACCGGCAAGCTCGATCGATTCGAGGCGGGCCAGGAACTGCGTGTAGAAGATCCGCAGCTCCATTCGCGCGAGCAGGTTGCCGAGGCACATGTGCGGCCCCATGCCGAACGCGATGTGGCGGTTCGGCTGGCGGTCGACCTTGAAGCGCTGTGGTTCGTCGAAGATCTCTTCGTCGCGATTCGCCGACGCGTAGAAGAGCGCCAAGTTCTCGCCTTGGCGGATCGTCTTGCCGCGCAATTCGTAGTCGCGCGTCGCCGTGCGGCAGAACTGCGCCACCGGCGTCGACCAGCGAATCATCTCCTCGACGGCGAGTTTCATCAGGCCGTCGGGGTTCGCGCGCAACATCGCGAACTGATCCGGATTCTGCAGCAGCGCGAGTAGTCCGCCCGACATCGCGGTGCGCGTCGTCTCGTGACCCGCCGTCGCGACGATGATGTAGTACGAGATCAGTTCCTTGAACGGCAGGTACTCGCCGTCGATCTTGCCGTTCGCGATGTACGACGCGAGATCTTCCGTCGGATGTGCGCGCCGCAGCTCGGTCATCCGATCGAAGTACTCGTACAGATCCTTGATCGTCTCGAACAGCGACAGCGGATCCGAGCCGGACCGCCGCATCTCGGCGTCTTCGCCGGCGAAGAGTTCGTTCGTGAGCTTCAAGATCCGCCACTCGTCGTCGGGCGGTACGCCCAGCAGCTCGACGATCATCTTCAGCGGATGGAACACCGCGACGTCCTGCACGAAGTCGAGTGTGCGTTCGCCGCCGTCGCCCATCATGTCGTCCAAGATGTTGCGCGTGATCACTTCGAGGCGGTCCTCGAGGCGCTTCAAGTTCGCGGGCTTGAACCACGGCTGCACGAGCTCGCGGTATTTCGGATGGTCCGGCGCGTCCATTTGCACCAACGAGCGGATCAAGCCGTTCTGGCCCGACGACGCCAGCACCTGCAGCAACTTCGGCGAGTCCTTCAGGCGCTCGAAAATCTGCGCGATCACGTCGGCCCGTACTTCCGGGTTCGTGATCTCGGGTCCGACGATCGGGCGCGGCTCGCTCGCGAAGATCTCGGGCTGGCGCTCGATCTCGATCACGTCGGCGTGCTTCGTCACCGCCCAGAACGGCCGATAACCTTCGGGTTGGACGTAGCGCAGCGGATCGTTCGCCCGTAGCCATGCGAATGCCTGATGCGGATGGCTGATACGGCCGTAGATCTCCGGCGAGATCACGTCGGCGTCGTGGAAGCGGTAGTCGTTGGTATTCATGGGAGAGGGAAGGTATCGGTTTTCGCCGCGCCATTGCAATGCCGTGGCCAGTGCTGGATTCACGTGCGATCGGGCGACCGATCGATCTGACGCGCTAAACGTCGCGGGTCCGATTTGCGTCGAAGGTGTGGATGCATTGGCGGGGCAGTCCACGTACTGTTTCGGCTCGCATTCGTGAAGGTGTCATCACATGGGTCAATCACTCGACGGCCACAACGCGCTCGTCACCGGCGGCGGCAGCGGTATCGGACTCGCGTCGGCGAAGGCGTTCGCGCGCGACGGCGCCGCGGTCACGTTGATGGGGCGCAAGCTCGATAAATTGGAAGCCGCCGCGGCACAGATTCGCGATCTCGGCGGTATGGTGCGCGTCGTCGCCGGCGACGTCGGCGTCGAAGCGGACGTGGCGCGCGCGGTCGCCGTCGCGCTCGAGGCAGGGCCGCTGACGATCGCGGTCGCGAACGCCGGCATCGGTACGCTCGGCCCGATCATCGCGACCGACGCGGCGCAGTGGGACGCGGTGCTTACGACGAATCTGCGCGGCACGTTCCTCACGTTCAAACACGCGGGCGCGGCGATCGTCCGCACCGGCGGCGGTGCGATGTGCGCGATCTCGTCGATCGCCGGCGTGCGGACGCACCGCTTCATGGGCACCTACTGCGTGACGAAGGCCGGCATCGACATGTTGGTGCGCAACACCGCCGACGAAATGGGCGTGGCGAAGGTGCGCGTCAACAGCGTGCTGCCGGGATTGGTCGATACCGAGATCGCGGCCGGACTCTTCGCGACCGATTCCGTTCATGCCGACTATTTGAAGTGCATGCCGATCAGCCGCACCGGCACCGTCGACGACATCGCCGCCGCCGTACGATTTCTGTGCGGGCCGGAAGCGAGCTGGATCACC
>DASRZO010000010.1:0-2731 GCA_035686405.1 Pseudomonadales bacterium
GCATCGGCCGACGCCCGAGCTCGGTCAGTTCACGGTGCCCGGCATCGAGCGGCTCTATCTGGTCGGTCCGTTCCAGCACCCCGGGGGCGGCGTCTTCGGAGCAGGGCGCGCCACCGCGGTCAAGGTATGCGAGGATCTGAAGATCCCGCCTGCGCGAGCGCGGCTGTCGGGCTAAGTGCGCAACACGGTCGCGAGCCACGCGCCGATGTCGCGCCCGCACGCTACGGCAGCCGCACGATATCGTCGACGTCGATCGGCAGACCGCTCTCGAACGACGCGTTCGCGGCGATCCCGGTGAGGATGGCCCGCGCGCCGGCAAGATGGTCGGCGGCGCGGCCGAGCGGATCCGGCGGCGGATCGCCGAAGATGTCTTCGAGCAGCAATGCGTCGCCGCCGCCGTGCTCACCGACCGCGGCCGGGGGCGCGACGTCGTACGGCGCGGACCAATGCGGATACACGACGATACGCTGCGATTCGCGCAACGACGTACCGATCGTGCCGTCTTTCGCGTCGACGTACGTCTGTTCGCGGTCGTCCAGTTCGATCCGCCCCTTCGTGCCGATGAACGCGACGCGATAGCCTTCCCACGGACAGTATGCGGAGAGCGTGTAGCTCATCTGCGCGCCGCTGCGATAGCGCACCACCAGATTCATCGTGTCTTCGATGCTGATGCCGTCGCCGAAGACGCTCTGGTCGCGGCGGTAGCCGTCTTCGTGCTCGGCGTCGAGATAGAGGCCGCGCATCACGCGATGCGTCGAGAGATCCAACGCGAACGGATCGCCGGCCGCGGCGGGATCGCCGGTACCGCGCTCGTAGAAGGCCGTGACGCCGCGCGCTCGCGCATTGTCGCGGCCGTAGAACGCGAGCGAACCCAAGCCGAACACGCGCTCGGGCGACGAGTCGAGCCACCAATTGACGAGATCGAAGTGGTGCGAGGCCTTGTGGACCATCAACCCGCCGGAGTTGCGCTTGTCGCGGTGCCAGCGGCGGAAGTAGTCGGCGCCGTGGCGTGTGTCCAGCAGCCACTCGAAATGGACGGCCTTCACGGCGCCGATCGTGCCGTTCGCCAACAGCGCCTTCACGGTCGAACGAATCGGCGAATAGCGATAGTTGAAGGTCACGCGCAGCCTGCGACCGGTGCGCTCGACGGTGTCGAGAATGCGGCGGCACGACTCCGCATCCGTCGTCATCGGCTTCTCGGTGATGACGTCGCAGCCGAGCTCCATCGCCCTAACGATGTAGACATGGTGCGTGCGGTCGATGCTCGTGACGATGATCGTATCGGGCCGCGCCTGCGCGATCATTCGATCGAATTCGTCGGCGTGGTACATCGGCACGTCGGCCGACGCGCCCCATTTGCGGTAGTTCGCGTTGCACCATTTCATCCGCGTGCGGTTCGTGTCGCAGAGGCCGACCAGTTCGTGCCGATCGGCGTACGTCGCGACGATCGCGCGTGCGTACATGCCGGAGCGCGAACCGGTTCCGACGATTGCGTAGCGGTGTTTTGGCATGGGCTCGATCCGGGGTATTGCGTATACGCACATGTTATCGGCCGTGCGATCGTGATGGCGTGGCAGTTGGGAGGACGGTTCGATGCAGAACTTCGCGCGTTGGCTCTACCAAGGCGGGCGGCCGAATCGCCTTGCGCGCGCCATGAACGATCTCGGCGCTGCGGTGGCATCGCTCGGGGTTGCGCGCAACTACATGGAGACGCTCGAAGTCGTCGGCCGGGAGTCGGGTCGCGTGCTGTCGTTTCCGATCGTCATCTCGCCGGTCGGTGGCGAGCGCTACGTGGTGTCGATGCTCGGCGCGAACGTCAATTGGGTGCGCAACTTGCGGGCTGCCGGCGGTCGGGCGGCGCTGCGCAGCGGTCGCGTGCAGCAGGTGTTGCTCGAAGAGGTACCGGTCGAGCGGCGCGCGCCGATCTTGAAGGAATTTCTTCGTCGCGCGCCGGGCGGGCGGCCGCACATTCCGGTCCACAAGGGCGCGCCGCTGGGCGAATTCGCCGCGATCGCCGACCGCTACCCTGTATTTCGGGTCGTCCCGCTCGCCGATCAGCGCAGCTTGTAGCGCTGGACCTTCCCGGTCGCCGTCTTCGGCAACGCGTCGACGAATTCGACCCAGCGTGGTCGCTTGTAGTCGGCGAGTCGCTCGCGTACGTGCGCGATCAATGCCTCCGCGAGTTGTGGCGACGGCGTTTCGCGCGCGACGACGTACGCTTTCGGCTTGATCAAGCGATCGGCGTCCTCGGTGCCGACGACAGCCGCTTCGACCACCGCAGGGTGCGACAGCAATGCGTTCTCGACTTCCATCGGCGAGACGTAGATGCCGCCGACCTTCAGCAGATCGTCGCGCCGGCCGCGGTACACGAAGCAGCCGTCGGCGCGACGCAGGTATTTGTCGCCGGTGCGCACCCAGCCGTCGCGAAACGTCGCGGCCGATGCATCCGGCAAATTCCAGTAGCCGATCGCCGCACTGCCGCCGCGTACTTCGAGATCGCCGATGACGTCGACGGCCGCCGGCGTGCCGTCGTCGCCGACGACGCGCGCCTCGTAACCCGGCACGCAGCGTCCCGACGTGCCGGGTCGGACGTCACCTGCGACGTTGCTGATGAAGATGTGCGTCAGCTCGGTCGTTCCGATCCCGTCCAAAATGTCGAGGCCGACGGCTTCGCGCCACCGTCCGAGGATCGTTTCGGGCAGCGCTTCGCCGGCGGAGATGCACACCCGCA
>DASRZO010000011.1:0-2136 GCA_035686405.1 Pseudomonadales bacterium
GCGCCGCCGCTCCTTGTATTTCGAGATGCCGGCGGCTTCTTCGAGGTAGACGCGCAGGTCTTCCGGCTTCGCGTCGACGATCTGGCTGATCATCCCCTGCTCGATGATCGAGTAGCTGCGCGGACCGAAGCCGGTGCCGAGGAAGATGTCCATGATGTCGCGGCGCCGGCACTTCGTGCCGTTCAGGAAATACTGCGATTGCGCGTCGCGCGTCACTTGGCGGCGGATCGCGATCTCGCCGTATTGCGCGTACTCGCCGCCGATGCGGCCGTCGCTGTTGTCGAAGGTCAGCTCGATGCTCGCGAGCGCGGTCGGCTTACGCGAGGTCGACCCGTTGAAGATGACGTCGGTGAGCGCTTCGCCGCGCAGTTGCCGCGCGGAGCTTTCGCCCATCACCCATCGCACGGCGTCGATGATGTTCGACTTACCACACCCGTTGGGTCCGACGATGGCGGTTCGATTGCCGGGGAAGCTGACGGTTGTCGGATCGACAAAGGATTTGAAGCCGGCCAGCTTGATCTGCTTGAGTCGCATCGACTGCTGCGTGTTCTTCCGAGGCTCGTTGCTGCAAACATGCGGCCTGGGAACGCCCGGGCCGGGCGTAGTGTATAGAAATTATTTTTGGATCACTACGCGCAATCGCGGGAATTTGTTGATCCGCGATGCATGCGACGAGTCTCGACACGCGGCAACGACACCGCGCACCGCCGCTCGATGCGTCGATGTCGCTTCGGTCCGTTGGCGTTTGCGAGCTGCCGTCAGTCGGTCGACGCAGTCGCCGACCGACAAAACAGCGATCAGTGAACGACGGCTTCGAGCGCGAGAGTCGCTTCCCGCCGGAAGTGCGCGCGTACCAATTCGCTCAGCCGGGTGCGGTCGTTCGCGATGATTGCATCGAGCAACGCGCGGGCGAACCGCGAGACGTCGCGCGCGTCGAAATGCTCGTGTTCTGCCGCGCGGCGCGATACGCGATGCATCGCCGGCGTCAGGTCGTGCAGCACCGTGCTCAAGTACGAGTTGCCGGCGAGCGGCAGTCCTGCGTGGAAGAACGCGAGCTTCGCGTTGATCAGCGCATCGATCTGCTCGGGCGCTTGGTTTTCCGACATCTGCGTCAGCGCGCAGCGGAAGCCTTCGAGCGATCCGGCCCGGCCGTTGTTCGAAGCCTTCGCGGCGACCCGCACCAGCAGCATGTGTACCAATTCGCCGTAGAACTCGGTCAGGTCGCCGATGCGCACCGGTTCGAGTCCGCTCACCACCGCGCCGCGGCGCGGGATGATGTCGATCAGATGTCGCCCCTCGACGATCAACAGAGCTTCGCGTACCGAGCCGCGCGACACTCCGAGGTCTTTGGCGACCTTCAATTCCTGGATGCGTTCGAGTGGGGCCAATCGCCCCGTGATGATCTCGTCGCTCAGGTGGTTGGCGATTTGTTCGGTCAGGCTAGCCGCAGGTTTGAATCCCATCTTCACTCCGCAATTGCATGTGGCTTCAGCGATCGACTAGGCGGTTCGACAGCGCTGAACCGATTTTGTTTCCCGCGGAAGCGACGATTTCTTGCGGTCAGCCGCCGATGATCAGCGCGGCCGTGGCAGCCGTGTGGGGATCGAGCACTTGGCTCGGACTTTCGAGGTCGCCGGGTTGCCGGATCGGGTTACCCGACCGCGACAGCCGCGCGACCACTTCGACCCGATCGAACATGCTGAGCACCCGGCTCGGTTGCATCGCGTCGCGATCGGTCAAGACGAGTTGCTGCGGCAGCGCTTGTGGGTCGAGCGCACGCACCGCGATCGGCATCGGCGGCCCGTTCGGCTGCCGCGCGATGACGAAGATCCGCGCCGGCGGCGCCACGGCGATGCCGGGTGCCAGCGCGACGCTGACGTGCACGGCGGCGCCATTGGCCGCCGCCGGTGCAGCCGTTGCAAGTGCAGTCGCTGCAGGTACGGCCGTTGCGGGCCCGGCGTTCGGCTCGGGCATCGCGGGCTCCGGCAACTGCGCAACCGCCGGCGGCGGCCCGAGCGCAAGCGCGATCGGCGTCACGCCGTTGGTCAACGCGACCCCGGGGCGATGTGCCTGCGGGTCGTTCGCGCCGGGCATGATGTCGCCGCTCGGCGACACGCGCGCCGCGACGTCGACGAT
>DASRZO010000012.1:0-15562 GCA_035686405.1 Pseudomonadales bacterium
CCGCCAGAATCCCCTGTAGCTCCTCCTCGGCATCCTGCCTCGGAAGGTCCCGCGAACCGAATGCCGATGCTCGAACGAGGTGTCCCGCCAGAATCCGCGGTAGCTCCTCCTCGGCATCCTGCCTCCGAAGGTCCCGCGAACCGAATGCCGATGCTCGAACGAGGCGTCGCGCCTGAATCCGCCCCTCGGCGGTGCCGTCAGCTCACCACTGTTTGCCGATGCCGCCGCGGTGGCCGAAGAAAGCGGCGGGCCAGTTGCGGCCCGTGATCATCGCCTTGTCGACGTCCTCTTCGGTGGCGATGCCGTCGGCGACGATCTTCAAGGCTTCCCGCCGCGCGGCGGCAAAGATGCGATTCAGAATGAAGCCGTACGTACCCGGCATGTCTTTCACCATCGACACCGCGCGGCCGGCTTTCTCGGCGACGCCGCGCACGGTGTCGGTGGTCGTCTGACTCGTCTGCGGCGTGACGATCACTTCGCACATCCGCATCACCGGAACGGGGTTCGAGAAGTGCATGCCGGCGCACAGCGCTTTGCGCTTCGCCGGCAGCGCGCCGACGATGTCGCCGATCGGAAAGCCCGACGTGTTCGACGTCAGGATCGCGTCGGGTTTGATCGTTGCGTCGAGCTCGACGAATACCTTTTGTTTCAGGTCGAGCTTCTCGGGCACCGCTTCGATGATGAAGTCGCAGTCGCGCAGCTGCGTCAGGTCGGTGGTGAAGCCGATGCGCTCGATCGCGGCGAGCGCCTGATCGAAGCCGAGCTTGCCGCGCTCGACCGAACGCTTGAGGCTCCATTTGCGGTCGACGACCTCGGCGCGCGTCTCGTCGAGGATCTGTTGGGTCAGGTCGCGAATGGTGACGCGATAGCCGGCGAGCGCGAGCACCTGGGCGATGCCGCCGCCCATCACGCCGCCGCCGACGACTCCGATGTTGCGAACCGCTTCGAGCTCCATGTGACCGTCCCCCTGCTTGTGAGTTGCGCAGAGCATAGCCGCGTCGCTGCCGCGCGGGCCAAAGGATTTGGACCGAGTTTTAGTTATGATCCGCCGCCAGTCGAAGGGAGCGGCGATGGCCGTCGAACGTCCGAAACAACCATTCATCGCGGCGAGCGACCTCGCGGCACCGTCGCTCTACCCGACCGGCGCGACGTTCGCAGCAGTGCGGAAGCAGCCGAGCAATTGATCAAGATCGACGATGCCACGCGCCGTTACGTGCTCGGCGTGTTGGTGGTGGTGTACACGTTCAACTTCATCGATCGACAGATCCTGTCGATCCTGCTCGAACCGATCAAACGCGATCTGGGGCTTTCTGACACACAGCTCGGTGTGCTCGGCGGACTCGCGTTCGCGCTCTTCTACGCCACGCTCGGGATGCCGATTGCGCGCATCGCGGACCGCAGCAACCGGCGCAACCTGGTCGCCGCCGCGCTCGCCGTTTGGAGCGCCATGACGGCGTTGTCGGGGCTCGTCGGCAACTTCTGGCAATTGTTGGCGGCGCGAATCGGCATCGGCGTCGGCGAAGCCGGTTGTTCGCCGTCGTCGCATTCGATCATCTCGGACTACTATCCGGCGCGGCGCCGCGCGACCGCACTCGGCATCTACGCGCTCGGCATCCCCTTCGGCACGTTGTTCGGGCTCGTCGCCGGCGGCTGGATCAACGACTTCTTCGGCTGGCGCGTCGCGTTCTTCGTCGTCGGTTTACCGGGGCTGCTGTTGGCGCTCTTGGTGCGCTTCACGATTCGTGAACCGCCGCGCGGCCACGCGGAGGGGCGCGTCGCGAGCGACGCGCTGCCGGGCATGTGGGAAACGATGCGCTACTTGATGCAGAAGCGTTCGTTCCGCCACTTCGCGTTCGGCGCGGCGCTGACCGCGTTCGTCGGTTACGGCTTCGTGCAGTGGACACCGGCGTTCTTCGTGCGCTCGCACGGTATGAACGTGCGCGACGTCGGCACGGTGCTCGGTTTCATCATCGGCATCGCCGGCGGCGTCGGTATTTGGCTCGGCGGGGCGCTCGCCGATCGGTTGGGCGAGCGCGATCCGCGCTGGTACCTGCGCATCGTGGCGCTCGGTATCGTCATCGCGTGGCCGTTCAGCGTCGGCGCGTTCCTCGCGGAGTCGGTGCCGCTGGCGCTGGCGCTGCTGGTCGTGCCGGTGTTGCTCGGCAACTTCTACCAAGCGACGACGTTCTCGCAGACGCAGGGGCTCGTCGGCTTGCGGATGCGCGCGGTCGCGGCGGCGGTGTTGCTGTTCATCATCAACATCATCGGCCTCGGCCTGGGGCCGACCGTCGTGGGCGTCCTCGCCGATGCGCTGCACGAGCGCTTCGGCGTCGAGTCGCTGCGCTACGCGCTCGTCCTGTGTTCGCTCGTCAACCTGTGGTCGGCGGTGCACTACTACGTCGGCGGGAATTACCTGGCCGACGATCTCGAAAAAGCCTGACGGTGCGATAATCGCGCCCGTGTTTCGCCAGGGCGGTGCTTCGAACCGTCCTGTTTTTCGAGCAGTCCTCTTCCGAGCAGTCAGATGAGCGCAGTCGCAGACAACGAATTCGAACGCTTCAGCCGTGACGGTTACGTCGTCGTGCGCGGGCTCGCGAGCGCGGCCGAGGTCGACGCGCTGCGCGCGCTCGCAGCGTCGATGCTCGACCCGTTGCTCGGTCCGGTCGAATTCGAAGCGGACGTCGGCTATCCCGGCGCGCCGAAAGACAAACTCGCGAGCGGCGGGTTGACGCCGCGGCGGCTGTTGCACGCGTATTCGCGCGATCCGCTGCTGCGCGCATGGGCGCGCGAGGCGCGCGTCGGCCGGCGCCTGACGGCGTTCTTCGGGGGCCGTGCACCATTCGTGTCGCAGTGCCACCACAACTGCATCATGACGAAGCATCCGGGCTACTCGAGCTCGACGTCGTGGCACCAGGACATTCGCTACTGGTCGTTCGAACGGCCCGACCTGATCTCGACGTGGCTCGCGCTCGGCCCGGAGCGCAAGGAGAACGGCGCGCTGATCGTCATTCCGGGCAGCCATCGGCTCGATGCCGAGCCGGATCGCTACGACAAGGCACTGTTCTTGCGTACCGATCTCGACGAGAACCGAGCGTTGCTCGCGCAGGCACAGATGGTCGAACTCGAAGCCGGCGACATGTTGTTCTTCCACTGCCGACTCTTTCATGCCGCGGGCCGCAACGAGACCGGTCGGCTGAAGTGCTCGCTCGTGTTCAGCTATCACGACGCTTCGAATCGAGCGATCGCCGGCACGCGCTCGGCCGCCTATCCATCGATCGCGGTCGATACCGGCGCGGCGAAGTGAGGTCGCGATGGACGATGACGACGAGCTGTTCCGCGAAGCGATGGTCGACGTCGCACGCCTCAAGGTCGCGGCCAAACCGACCAAACCGCGCGGCGAACCCACGCTGACGCAACTCGCGCGGCGCGAGAATGCCGCGTCGGAGAAACGCGCGGCGGTCGATCCGAACTACCTGACGCTCGGCGACGTGAAGCTGCTCCAACCGCACGACCTCGTCAGCTGGAAGAAGGACGGCGTGCAGGAAGGCGTGTTCAAGAAACTGCGCCTCGGCAAATACCCGGTCGACGGCCGCCTCGATCTGCATCGCAAGACGGTGAAGGAATCACGCGTCGCGCTGTTCGAGTTCGTACAGATGGCGCTCGCGAAAGGTTGGCGCTGCGTGTTGGTCAATCATGGTCGCGGCGAGAAGAGCCCGACGCCCGCGCGCATCAAGAGCTACACGATCGCGTGGCTGGCGCAGATTCCCGAGGTGCTCGCCTATCACCACCCGGAGAAGCGGCAGCTCGGCGGCGGCGGCGTGGTTTTGGTGCTGTTGCGAAAATCCGCCGCGCAACGTGAAGAGAATCGCGAGCGGCACGGACAGAAGACATCGGAGTAGCGCTCCACGGGCCGCGCAGAATCGGCCGAGCGTCTCCGCGCCGCATCAAGCGCGCGCCGCGTGACTGTCGCGGCCGCCGGTCGGCGAGCGCGTCAGCTGCAGCGATAGACCAGGAACGTCAGCGTGTCCTTCGACGGCTTCGGTCCGTCGGACGGTGCGGGCCGCGATGTCGGGAAGTCTTCGACGATGGTGTTGCCGCCGAGATCGGCCGCGCGATTGCGCGCAAGACGCGTCTGCTCGTCGCGGATGACCTGTTGATCCCGCGGAATCAAGCCGAAGAAGCGCGCCTCCGTCGTTCCGGACGCGGTGCCGATCTCTTCACACCCGCCGACATCGGCCGGCGTCGCCACGCGGACGCGATCGCCGCCGGCGGTCAACTGCACCCACGAACACGCGCCGACGGCCGACGCAGTGATCAATACGCAAAGCGCGAACGTCGCACGACGCACCATCACAACACTCCCTTGTCGAGATCGAGACTGCCGCGGGCGAGATTGAGACGCAGCACGTCGCTCGCGCCTTCGGCCAAACGCAACGAACGCACTTCGCGATACAGCTGTTCGAGCGGATGTCCGACCGTCAGCGCCTTACCGCCGACCAACTGAATGGCGCCGTCGACGACGTCGCTCAGCATCTCGGTCGCGAATACTTTGCAGGCGATGCCTTCGTTGACGATGTTTCCGCCTGCTTCGCCGAGGCGCGCCGTGCGATACAGCATGCTGCGCGCGGCGAATGCCTTGATGCGCAGGTCCGCATAGCGCAAGCGCACGCCCTCGCGCGCGCCGAGCGGTTCACCGGAGTGATGCGGCGCTTTCAGATGCTGCGTCGTGAAGTCGATCGCCCAACGAGCGAGTCCGACCGCTTCCGCGGCGATGAGAAGGCGCGTGTCGCCGATCTGCCGCATCGCGCGCGGCATGCCTTCACCGGGACGGCCGATGACGTTCGCGGCCGGCACCGGTACCTCGTCGAAGCGGAACGCCGCGTGATGGCTGCCGTCGAGCGAGGCGAATGTGCGTTCGAGCACGACGCCGGGCGCGCCGGTGTCGATCACCAACATCGCACGGCCTTGTTCGGGAATGTCGACGAGCGTGTTCAGGAAGTCCGCGTGCGCGCCGCCGGTGACGTACGACTTGCGGCCGCTGACGCGATAGCCGTCGGCGCTCGGCACCGCGCGCGTGAAGTGTGCGGCATCGTCCGGTTCGGTGAACGCGAAGCCGGCGCGCTTCTCGCCGGCGAGCAGCGGCAACAGATAGCGCGAGCGCAGCGGCTCGCCGACGGCCGCGAGTACGCCGGGACCCGGGCCGAAGGCGTAGTGCGCGAGGCCGGTGTTGAAGCTCGCGAACGTGTCGCGCACGACGGTCAGCGCGAGCAGCCCTGCTTCGCTGCCGCCGACGGCGCGCGGCTGCGTCATCGCGAAGAAGCCGGCGTCGCGTGCGGCGCGCACGATGCTCGAGCGTACGCGCGCGGGCTCCGCATCGGCGCCCATTGCAGGCTTGTTGGGAACGAGCACGTCGCGCGCGAAGCGCTCGGCGCGCTCACGCAATTCGACGAGTTCGCGTGTGATCGACTCCGGCATCGACGGTCCCGTTGGAGTCCTAGGAGAGCGCCCGGGCGGTGGAAGGCCGGTACTCTACCATCGAAATTCGAGCCGCGACCAAGTAAGCTCGCGCCTCACAAAACAAAGGCCCGGTCGCACCAGCAATCGGTGCAACGGTTAGGAGGATAGAGGATGAGCCCCATCAGGGTTGCCATCGTTGGAATCGGAAATTGCGCGAGTTCGTTGGTCCAAGGGGTTCATTACTACCGTGACAAATCGCCCGAGAACGCCACCGGCCTGATGCATTGGCGGATCGGCGAATACGGGCCCTCCGATCTCGAAGTCGTCGCCGCTTTCGACATCGATGCGCGCAAGGTGGGGTACGACGTCAACGAAGCCATCTTCGCATTGCCGAACTGTACGACCGTCTTCTGCGGCAAATTGCCGAAAAGCGGCGTCGAAGTTCGCATGGGGAAGGTGCTCGACGGCTTTTCCGAACATCTCACCGACTATCCGGACCATCAGACGTTCGTGCTCGCCGACGCACCGGAAGCGGAGCGGGCCGACATCGTCGCGGCGCTGCGCGCAGCAGACGCCGAAGTCATGCTGAATTATCTGCCGGTCGGCTCCGAAGAAGCGGTGCGCTTCTACGCCGACTGCGCGCTCGAAGCGGGCGTCGCGCTCGTCAACTGCATGCCGGTCTTCATCGCCAGCGACCCGGCTTGGGCGCAACGCTTCCGCGAGCGCGGTCTGCCGCTGATCGGCGACGACATCAAGGCGCAGCTGGGCGCGACGATCACGCATCGCATGTTGACCGATCTGTTCCGCAAACGCGGCGTGAAGCTCGAGCGTACGTATCAGCTGAATACCGGCGGTAACACCGACTTCTTGAACATGCTGAACCGCTCGCGGTTGCGTTCGAAAAAGAAGTCGAAGACCGAAGCGGTGCAGTCGGTCACCGACGAACGCCTCGACGACGACAACATCCACATCGGCCCGTCCGACTACGTGCCTTGGCAGAAAGACAACAAAGTCTGCTTCCTGCGGATGGAAGGGACGCTCTTCGGCGACGTGCCGATGAATCTCGAATTGCGTTTGTCGGTCGAAGATTCGCCGAACTCGGCGGGTGTCGCGATCGACATGGTGCGCTGTGCGAAGCTCGCGCTCGACCGCGGCCAAGGCGGCGTACTCGACGGCCCGGCGGCATATTTCTGCAAACATCCGCCGCGGCAATTCACCGACGAGCAAGCGCATCAAATGACCGAAGCGTTCATCACCGGCTCGCCGGTCAGCGTGTCGGTCGAACGCGAAGCGCGTGCCAACGGCGACGCGCGGCCGGCCGCCGAAGCGGAACGCAAAGTCCGCTCGATCTGACGATTCCCTCCACCGATGATCTCGCGTCGATCGGCGCACGCGCGGTAGCGCGTCGATGTTGGTCTACGGCGCGACGCGAACCCGTGCATGCGCCGTCGCCGACGGTCGTCGCGTGTGTCGCCTCTAAGCGCGCGCGACGGCGATCGCGCGCACCGGCGCCGGATAGCCTTCGACGGTTCGGGTCGGGTCGCGCGGATCGAGCGCGTGGATGAGCGACTCGCCGCGCATCCACCCGGTCGGCCGCTGTTCGTCGACCGTCGTCGCGGTGACATCGACGATGCGCGCGTCGGCAAAGCCCGCGGCGGCGAGCCATCCGAGCAACCGCGCCGGGCTCGGGATTTGCCAGACGTTGCGCATCCGCGCGTAGCGTTCGCGCGGCATCAGCACCTCGGTCGAACCGTCGGCGACGACGAGCGTTTCAACGACGACATCGCCGCCGCGGCACGCATGAGCGCGCAATCGTGCGAGGTGTTCGAGGGGATCGCGGCGGTGATACAGGACGCCCATCGAAAAAACGGTGTCGAAGTGGTGGTCGCCGTCGCGCGCGTCCTCGAGCCGAAGCGGCAACACGGCGTTGTCGAGATCGGGCCGCGCGGCCGATAGGTACTTCGCGGCCGCGGCGAATTGCATCGAGTACACGATCGTCGGATCGACGCCGACGACGCTGCGCGCGCCGGCCGCGCACATCCGCCAACCGTAGTAGCCGTTGCCGCAGCCGACGTCGAGCACACGCTTACCCGACAGCGCCACGTGCGGCGCGACGCGCGCCCACTTCCAATCGCTGCGCCACTCCGTGTCGATGTCGACGCCGAACAGGGCGAACGGTCCCTTGCGCCACGGTTGCAGCGTCAGCAATCGGTCGTGCAAAACCGTGCGCTGCGCGTCGTCGATGTCGTCGGCGCGGCCGATTCGAACCGTTGGGCCGATGTCGACGTCGGCCGGCGCGATCGCCGGCAGCGCGTCGATCGTCGCCAGCCACGCGGCGGCGTCACCGTGTCGGACGACATTGCGTTCGGCGAGCGGCAGGAGATCGCGCCATTGCGGCACGGTTTGCAGCGCGCGCTGCCACGCGGCCGCGAGAACCGGGTGCGTCACGGCAGCGCCGCGAACGAAACCCAATTCAGGCAGCGGAACCAGATCAGCGACCGGGTGAAGCCGGCCGCGCGGAAACGCGCCTCGTGATCCTCGATGCGGTCGGGTACCAACACCTTCTCGAGTGCGGCGCGCTTTTGCGCCACTTCGAGCTCGCTGTAGCCGTTCGCGCGCTTGAATGCGGCGTGCGTCGCGTCGAAGTAATCGTGTTCCGCCGCGTCGGCGAAGCGCACCTTTTCGGAGACGATCAGTACGCCGTCGGGATGGAGCGCGCGACGTATGCGGGCGAGCAGCGGCAACCGGTCTTCGCTCGGCACGAATTGCAGCGTGTAGTTCATCGTCACGGCGCACGCGGCATCGAACGCGACGTCGCGCAGATCGGCGCACACCCAGTCGATGCGCGGCTCGGCGTGCAACGATCTGGCGCGCTCGAGCATCGCGGCCGAGTTGTCGATCGCGACGATGCGGCAGGTCGGAATCGTCAGTTGCCGGGCGATGGCGATCGCCGTTGCGCCGAGCGAGCAGCCGAGGTCGTAGCACACCGAGCCTGCGCGTGCGTGGCGCGCGGCGATCAGGCCGGACAGCGGCACGACCGTTTCGTAACCCGGCACCGAGCGCCGGATCATGTCGGGAAACGCCGCTGCGACCGCGTCGTCGAAGACGAAGTCGACGATCTGTTCGCGCGGCCTACGATAGACTTCGTCGCGCATGGCGGATTCGAAGGAAGGGTCGGGGCCGCCATCTTAAGCCAGCGCACGGCATCGAGCCGAGAAGGAACGACATGGGCGCCGGCGCCCGCTATTTCGGTGCGGTGTGGGGCACCGGAACGCGCATGCCGACGCCGCTCGAGTGCGACGTCGACGACGGCGGCGGCCACAAGAGCAAGACTGTCGAACAGCTGTCGGCGGGGTTCTTCCCGACCGGCGCCGAAAGTCGTACTGAACTGGACGCTGACGAAACGCTGATGCGTTGCGCCGCGCCGCCGCAACGAGCGGCCGGCGCCCCAGAGCGGCGCCGTCACGGACTGCGCGCGTCGGCGTGCTAAGCTCGCCGCTCGGCCCACTCCCTCGACGACGTTGTCGATGAACGTTTCCGCCGTGAACCTGGCGAGCCCCGAGCTCTATATCAACCGCGAGCTGTCGCAGCTCGAATTCAACCGTCGCGTGCTCGAGCTCGCGAAGGACGACGACGTGCCGTTGCTCGAGCGGCTGTCGTTCCTGTGTATCGCAAACTCGAACCTCGACGAGTTCTTCGAGATTCGAGTGGCCGGTCTCATTCACCAACAAGCGTTCGGCGCCGCGCAGCGCGGCCCGGAAAATCTAACGCCGGCCGATCAGCTGCGTGCGATCGCGCAGGTCGCCCACGAGTTGCTCGACGAGCAGTACCGCGTGCTGAACGAGTTGCTGCTGCCGCGGCTCGACGCCGAGGGCATTCGCTTCATCGCCCGCGACAAATGGAACCCGAAGCAGTCGGCGTGGCTGCGCCGTTATTTCATGCACGACCTGGTGCCGATCCTGTCGCCGGTCGGTCTGGATCCGGCGCACCCGTTTCCGAAGGTGTTGAACAAAGGGCTGAGTTTCATCGTCACGCTCGAAGGCAAAGACGCGTTCGGCCGCGCCAGCGGCAAGGCGGTGGTGCAGGCGCCGCGATCGTTGCCGCGGCTCGTGCGGCTGCCGGAAGCGGTCGCCCAGGCGCCGTACGACTTCGTATTCTTGTCGTCGATCGTGCACGCGAACGTCGGCGATCTGTTCCCCGGCATGAAGGTGACGGGGTGCTATCAATTCCGCGTGACGCGCAACAGCGACCTGTTCGTCGACGAAGAAGAAGTCGACGATCTGCTGCGCGCGCTGCAGGGCGAGCTGCCGCAGCGCCGCTTCGGTGACGAGGTGCGACTCGAGATCACGCACGACGCGCCGCGGGAGATCATCGACTCGCTCGTCACCGAATTCGGTCTCACGGCGAACGACATCTATCTGTGTCGCGGTCCGGTGAACTTGAACCGGCTGTCGGCGGTCGCCGATCTCGTCGGCCGGCCGGATCTCAAATACCCGCCGTTCATTCCCGGCGTGCCGGAGCGCCTGAAAGAAGGTCACGACATCTTCGAGGTGATTCGCAGAGGCGATCTGCTGCTGCATCACCCGTATCAGACGTTTGCGCCGGTGGTCGATTTCCTGCGTCAGGCGGCGGCCGATCCCGACGTGCTGTCGATTCGCCAAACGCTGTATCGCACCGGTTTCGATTCGACGGTTGCGAAGTCGCTGGTCGACGCGGCGAACGCCGGCAAAGACGTGCTCGTCGTCATCGAGTTGCGCGCGCGCTTCGACGAGCAGGCGAACATCGAACTCGCGAACCAGCTGCAAGCGGCCGGCGCACAAGTCGTGTACGGCGTCGTGCGCCACAAGACGCACGCGAAGATGAGCATGGTGATTCGGCGCGAAGGCCGGCAGCTGCGCCGCTACGTGCACTTGGGCACCGGCAACTATCACGCGCGCACCGCGCGCCAATACACCGACTACGGTTTGTTCACCTGCGACAAGGCGATCGGCGAGGACGTGCAGAAAGTCTTCCAACAGCTCACCGCAATGGGCCGGCCGGGCCGGCTGAAGAAACTGCTGCAGTCACCGTTCACGCTGCATCGCTCGGTGCTCGATTTGATCGCGCACGAAGCCGACCAGGCCGCGAAGGGGCATTTCGCGCGCGTGATGGCGAAGATGAACGCGTTGATCGATCCGCAGGTGATTCAAGCGCTGTATCGCGCGTCGCAAGCCGGCGTGAAGATCGACCTGATCGTGCGCGGCATGTGCGCGCTGCGACCCGGCGTGCCCGGCGTGTCGGAGAACATCCAAGTGCGGTCGATCGTCGGCCGCTTCCTCGAACACTCGCGCGTGTATTACTTCGAGAACGGCGGTGATCCGAAGGTGTATTTGTCGAGCGCCGATTGGATGGAGCGCAACTTCTTCAGCCGCGTCGAGACCGCGTTCCCGATCGAAGACAAGCGGATGATCCGGCGCGTGATCGGCGAAACGTTCGACTTGTACAACGCCGACAACTGCCAAGCGTGGGTGCTGCAGAGCGACGGCCGCTACAAACGACTGCGCGCAGGGGCGTCGACGCGGCGGCGCAGTGCGCAGGACACGTTGCTCGCGACGCTCGCCGAAGTGAGTGGCTTACCGCCGCCCCGTACTCCGCTGCCCGACTGACGCACTGCCGGACCGACGCCCGAGCGCCGAGCACCGGGGCGTCGCTGCGTGCGGGCGAAATCGGCGGCGTCGTGCGTGACGGTCTTCAGCCCGCGATCGCGAGCTTCAGCGGCACCGCTTGCAGAAACTCCGACTCTTGCTCGAGGTCGAGGCGCGTCAGCGGGTGCGCGTCGAGCCAGTCGGGGCGGATCTTCACTTCGAGGCGGTTTTGCTCGGCGCGCAGCGCGATCGGCGGCAGCGGCTCGCCGGTGCGATTGCGCCGCAGCAGCACCGCGAGCCGCAGCAACACCGCGAGCCGAATCAGCGTCCCGCGCTCGTCGGCGTCGATGCGGTCGAACTCGATCTTCGGGAACTTGCGCCGATGCGCGCGCACGAGCAGCGCGAGGCGCAGCTTGTCGATCTGCGAGAAGCCGGCGAGGTCCATGTACTGCAGCAGGTAGTGGCCGTGCTTGTGGTATTGGCTGTGCGACACGTCCATGCCGATTTCGTGCAGCGTCGCGCCCCAACGCAACAGCCGCTCGTGTTCCTCGCCGCTCAAGCCCCACGTGTGGGCGACTTGCTCGAGCAACGTCTGCGCGGTTTCGGCGACCTTCGACGCGTGCGGTTCGTCGACGTGATAGCGGCGCGCGAGGTCGGCGACGCTGTGCTCGCGCACGTCGTCGTGCCGCACTCGGCCTATGAGTTCTTGCAGCAGACCTTCGCGCAGCGCACCGCTCGAGACGGTCAAGCGTTGAATACCGAGACCTTCGAACAGGCCGCGCAAGATCGCGAGTCCGCCGGGGAATACCGGCTTGCGTTCGCCCGGCAGCCCTTCGAGCGACACGTGATCGATGTCGCGCGCCGACACCAGCGCCTTTGTGATGTCGGTGAGCGCCGCCGGCGTCAGTCCGTCGGGGTTGCCGCGCAGACTCGCGACGTCGTTGATCGCGTGGATCGTGCCGGAGGTGCCGATCACCGTGTCCCAGCCGCGGCGGCGATACAGCGTCTCGACCGGCTCGAGTTCTTGCCGCGCGGCGAGCTCGGCAGCGGCGAAGCGACTCTGCTTCAATTCGCCGGCGCTGAAGTAGCGCTCCGACATCGACACGCAGCCCATGTACAGGCTATCCATCAATTCGGGCTCGTAGCCGCGTCCGATGATCAATTCCGTGCTGCCGCCGCCGATGTCGATGACGAGGCGGCGATCGGCCGCCGGTCCCATCGCGTAGCACACACCTTTATAGATGAGGCGCGCTTCCTCGCGGCCCGAGATGATCTCGATCGGATGGCCGATCACTTGTTCGGCGCGCGAGATGAATTCCCAGCCGTTGCGCGCTTTGCGCAGCGTGTTCGTGCCGACGACGCGCACGCTGTCGGAACGCAGGTTGCGCAACCGTTGGCCGAAGCGCGACAGACACTCGATGCCGCGATCCATCGCTTGGCGCGACAGTTTCAAGTTCGCGTCGAGGCCCGCCGCGAGTCGCACCATTTCCTTCAATCGATCGACGACGACGATGCGGCCGTGGTGTTGCTGCGCGACGATGAGGTGGAAGCTGTTCGAACCGAGGTCGAGTGCGGCGAGCTGCGTATCCGGTTCCGGCGCCGTTGCAGACGGTGCGTCGGCGAGCGCCGCGGTGTCGAGAGGTTCTGCCATGCTGAGCCGCGTCAGGAAAGCGCAATTGTAGCGGCACGGTGCGGTGAACGCGCGCCGTTTCTCGCCGCGCTGCGTCGATGTGCGGACCGTTACGTGGGTAGCGCGAGATCCGGCGGCAGCGGGCAGTCGAGCGTCGCCGCGATGCCGATCAGCAGCGCGCGTTCCGACGGCATCACGCCGTCGGTCAACGCGCACGCTGCGCAGCCTTTGATCAAGCGCGGCTTCGCGAGCGGATGCACGCCGCGCAGGTCGCGCAGCGCGTCGTTCAAACGCACGAAGTTGACGTCGTCGTTCGCGATGAATTGCAGATTCATCTCGACCGCCGCGGCGCCGGCCTCGAATGCGCGCTGTTGTGCGTCGAGCGCGTGGCCGCCGGCGCGGGCGATCGCACTCAGCGTTTCGGCGATTTGCGGACGCACGCCGTCGAGCGTCCGATAGCGAACGGTCGTCGCGGTCGGACCTTCGAAGTGCGGCTTCAACGACTTCAGCAACACCCGATGCAGCACCCATTCGAAGAGGTCGATGCGGCGGTCGGCGCGAATCAACGCGATGACGTCGGCGACGAAACGGTCGTATTGCGGTCGTGACATCGTCATCAGTGCGGGGCACGCGAGTGCGACCAACGTCAGACGTTGCGCGTCGTCGAGTTCGACGATCGTCGGTTCGATCTCGTCGAGATGCGCAATCACGTGCGGCTCCAACATCTCGAGCAAGCGTTGGCGCCCGGCGTCCGAGCACGGCAACAGCATCGCGTAGACGAGCGCGCATGCGCCCCACGGATCGCGCGCGGCGTCGACGACGTGCTGCGGCAACGACGCGATCGTGCCTTGCGCGTGCGCGACGCTCGCGGTCGTCGGGTTGCCGATCGCGGCGACGACGGCGTCGGGCGTATCGACGGCCGCGCCGTCGGCAAAACCGGACGCGCCCGGCGGCGCGTCGTCCATCTCGACGATCGGCGCGCCGGCGATGTATTGGCCGTCCCAGCTGGGTTCGATCGCGCGGATGCGCGCCGGCAGCGGCGGATGCGTCGCCATCATGCCGCCGAAGAAGAGCTTCACCGCTTGGCTGAAGAACATGTGGCTCGCTTCGTTCGCGCGCACGTTCGCGAGGATCGAGCCGCTCGTCGCGCCGCCGATCTTCTTCAGCGCGTTGGCGATGCCGTGCGGATTGCGCGTGAACTGCACCGACGCCGCGTCGGCGAGGAATTCACGCTGCCGACTCACCGCCGCCTTGATCAGGTTGCCGCACAACGTACCGGCGGCACCGATCGCGATGAGGCCGACGCCGAGCGCGAGCACCGCCGCGCCGCCGGAGTTGCGCCGCGATCCGCCGCCGACGTTGCTGCGCAGCAGAATGCGGCCGACGAGGCCGATGAACAGAATGCCGTTCAACAGTGCGATCAGCCGCAGGTTCAGACGCGCGTCGCCGTTCAGCACGTGGCTGAACTCGTGACCGATCACGCCTTGCAGCTCTTCGCGGTTGAGCCGCTCGAGCGTGCCCTTGGTGACGCAGACGACCGCGTCGTCGGTGCCGAAACCGGCGGCGAACGCGTTGATGCCGTCTTCGTCGACCCGATACACCGCCGGCACGCGAATGCCCGACGCGATCGACATCTCCTCGACGACGTTCAGCAGGCGCCGTTCGTCGAGCGCTTGGGTGCCGGGATCGATCGGCCGGCCGCCCAACATCTCCGCAATGGCGCGGCCGCCGGAGCGCAGCGCGAGGTACTTGTACAAGCTCGCGCCGCCGATGCAGATCAACACGCCGACCGTGATCATCACCCAGGTCTGGGTCGGCTGGTTCTGCAGCGTGGCGGTAGGACCGTTCACGAGTCCTGCGGTGGTCGAGAAGGCGACGACGATGCCGACCAGCAGATTCGTCGCGACGATCAACCCCGCGATCGCGATCGCGAACAGCAACACCAACTGCAGCGTTTTCCGGCGGGCGCGATCCTGCGCGGCGAAGAAGTCCATTCGGTCTATCTGCGGTGACTACGGCGTAATGTTTCGAGTGAGCTTCCGTGCGATGGGTCAGAACTCGACCTTCGGCGCCTCTTGAATCGCCGCGTGATCGGCGAACTCGAGCAGCGACGCGTCGGCGCCGTGGCCGAAGAATGCAGCCAACACCACTGGGGGGAAAGACTGCTTGTACGTGTTGTACGACATGACCTGATCGTTGTACGACTGGCGCGCGAACGCGACGCGGTTTTCCGTGCTCGTCAGCTCCTCCGACAACTGCATCATGTTCTGATTCGCCTTGAGGTCGGGATACGCCTCCATCACGACGTTGAGCCGTCCGAGCGCGCCGCCGAGCGCACCTTCGGCCTGCCCGAGTTGCGCCATCGCGCCGGCGTTGCCGGGATCTTTCGCGGCAGCGCTCAAACCGGCGACGGCTCGGTTGCGCGCGTTGACGACGGCTTCGAGCGTGCCGCGCTCGTGCGCAAGATATCCTTTCGCGGTCTCGACCAGATTCGGGATCAAGTCGTAGCGGCGCTTCAGTTGCACTTCGATCTGCGCGAACGCGTTGACGTAGCGATTCTTCAGCGCCACGAGCTTGTTGTAGATCGAGACGAACCAAACGACGAGGACGACGATGATGCCGAGGAACGTCAGCGTACCGAAACCCATGCGGACCTCCGTATCGTGGGCGGACGTGCGTGTGTAGCTTAGCCCAACCGTTAGGGCGCGATCATGCCGCCCTCGAAATGGCGCGCGTCGTATTGGAAAACGACGTTCGGATCGGGCGCTACCAACGCTGCGTCCTTGCCTTTGTAGTCGAGCCGGTACAGCAAATCCTTGATCAAGTTCAAACGCGCGGCGCGTTTGCGGTC
>DASRZO010000013.1:0-3448 GCA_035686405.1 Pseudomonadales bacterium
CGAAGGCAAGCTCTACGGCTCCGTCGGCACGCACGACATCGCCGAGGCGCTGGCCGCACAAGGCGCGGAAGTCGCGAAGAGCGAAATCCGTATGCCGAACGGCGTGATCCGCGTCGTCGGCGAATACGACATCGACGTGCGGCTGCACTCGGACGTCGACGTGACGATCAAGGTCGTCGTCGTTCCGGAATAAGGTGTCGTTGGAACGCGCCGCGCAAGCAGCGGCGCGTGCGTGTCTTTACCCGAAGACCGCGCCGGTACGTAGACGGTTGTTGTCGGTCGTTCGAATCGTCGCATCGTCCTCTTGGTTTCGATGGGCTCGGGACGACTTCTTCTTGACGGCTTTCGCACCTTCTCCCACGCTCGTACCCCCGCCTGCTCGAATGGACCGAGATGTCGGATTCCGCTGATGTTGACGTAGTCCCACCGGACGCGAACGAACCGGATCGCGATCCGGCCGAGCGCGTCCAGGTCGATCGTATTCAGCGCGCCGGCAATTTCTTGTCCGCGACCGCGCACCTGAAAGTCCCGCCGCACTCGCTCGAAGCGGAGCAGTCCGTGCTCGGCGGCTTGATGCTGAACAACGACGCGTGGCTCAACGTCGCCGACGTGCTGACGAGCCGCGATTTCTATCGCGCGCAGCACCAGATCATCTTCGAAGCGATGGCGTCGCTCGCGAATGCGAACGAACCGCTCGACGCGGTGACGCTGTCGGAGGCGCTGAATTCGCGGGGCTTGCTCGACAAAGCGGGCGGCATCGGCTTCCTCGCCGAAATCGCCGAGGCGACGCCGGGTGCATCGAACGTGCTCGCCTATGCGCAGATCGTGCGCGAGCGTTCGACGCTGCGCCAATTGATCGCGGCCGCCAACAAGATCGCCGAATCGGCGTTCCAGCCGCAGGGCCGGCCGAGCGCAGAGCTGCTCGACATGGCGGAATCGGAAGTCTTCCGCATTCACGAAGGGCGTCTGCGCGACGAAGGACCGGTCGCGGTCGTGCCGTTGCTCGCGCGCGCGGTCGAGAAGCTCGAGTCGCTGTATTCGTCGCGCAATCCGATCACCGGTCTCGCGACGGGCTTCGACGATTTGGACAAGAAGACGGCCGGCCTACAGCCGTCGGACTTGATTATCGTCGCGGGTCGGCCGTCGATGGGAAAGTCGTCGCTGGCGATGAACATTGCCGAGCACGCGCTGATGAACGACAAACCCGGCGCGGTGCTGGTGTTCTCGATGGAGATGCCGTCGGACCAATTGGTGATGCGGATGCTGTCGTCGCTCGGCCGCATCGATCAGACGCGGATGCGCACCGGCGACATGCACGACGACGATTGGCCGCGCTTCACGTCGGCCGTCAGCCAGCTCAAGGACAAGTTGATCTACTTCGATGACTCGCCGGCGTTGACGCCGAACGAAGTGCGTACGCGCGCGCGCCGCGTCGCGCGGCAGACCGGCGGACTGAAGCTGATCGTCGTCGACTACATCCAACTGATGCGTGCGAACCGCGATCTCGACAACAACCGCACCGGCGAGATCAGCGAGATCTCGCGCGGTCTGAAGGCGATCGCGAAGGAAATGCGTTGCCCGATGGTCGCGTTGTCGCAGTTGAACCGCGGTGTCGAAAGCCGCACCGACAAGCGGCCGGTGATGTCGGACCTGCGAGAATGCGTCGTCGGCGACACGTTGGTCGCGTTGAGCGACGGCCGCCGGGTACCGATCGCGGCGCTGGTGGGTACGCGCCCGCAGGTATTCGCGATGTCGGCATCGCAGCGCATCGTCTCCGCCGCGGCGGAGTGCGTTTGGCACGTCGGCCGGCGCCCCGTCTTCGATTTGAAACTCGCGAGCGGTCGTTCGTTGACCGCCACCGGCGGCCACCGTCTATTCACCGGCCTCGGTTGGAAGACGCTCGACACAGTGTCGATCGGTGACCGTGTCGCGTTGGCGCGCGTGGTGCCTGAACCGGCCGCCGTCGACGTCTGGCCCGACGGCCGAGTGGTCTTGTTGGCGCATTTGATCGGCGACGGCAGTTATCTCGTGCATCAGCCGCTGCGGTACACGACGGGGTCGGAAGAGAACAGCGCGATCGTCGCGCGGTCGGCGATCGACGAGTTCGGCGTGCGGGTGTCGCGGCATGCGGGACGCGGCAATTGGCACCAATTGGTATTCAGCGGGAACGGCAATCGCTGGGCGCCATCGGGCGTCAATCGATGGCTGCGCGAACTCGGCATATTCGACCAACGTTCTGCAACCAAGCGCGTTCCGGATTGCGTGTTTACGTTGCCGAATCGGCAGATCGGATTGTTCCTCCGGCACCTATGGGCGACCGACGGTTCAATTCATGTGCGCACCGAAGGCGGAGCGTCGCGCGTGTACTTCGCAAGTTGCAGTCGAGGGCTCGCGTTGGACGTCGCTGCGCTGCTGACTCGGCTCGGCATTCACTCGCGTTTACGTTCAGTGCGTCAACGCGGGTCGGAATGGTTCAACGTCGATGTATCCGGCAAAGAACAGCAGCAACTGTTCCTGAGCAAGGTCGGCGCGTTCGGGCCGCGTGTCGAACCGGCACGTGCGTTGGAGCGGTTGCTCGAGACGACCATGGCGAACACGAATGTCGACACGTTGCCGCAGACCCTGTTTGCGAACGTTCGCGCAGCCATGGCTACGCGTGGAATCTCCCAACGACGCATGACCGCCATGCGCGGGACGAGCTATGGAGGCACGAGCCACTTCAAGTTCGCTCCGTCTCGACAGGTTGTGTCGTCCTACGCCGAAATACTCGGCGACGACGAACTCAAACAGTGGGCGGAATCGGACCTGTTCTGGGATCGCGTGGTCGCGGTGACTCCCGTCGGCGATGCGGACGTCTACGATCTCACCGTGCCGGGACCCGAGAGCTGGCTTGCCGACGGCATCGTCTGTCACAACTCCGGCGCGATCGAACAGGATGCAGACGTCATCCTGATGATCTATCGCGACGAGGTGTACAACCCCGAGTCGCCCGACCGCGGCACCGCCGAGATCATCATCGGCAAGCAGCGGAACGGTCCGATCGGCAAAGTGAAGCTCGCGTTCATCGGTAACCTCACGAAGTTCGAGAACCTCGCGCGCGATCACTATTCCGACTACATGCGCGAATGACCGCGCCCCGAGCTGAACGGAATGGCTAAGGCGCGCGTCGCGTACGTCTGTAACGACTGCGGCGCCGAGCACGGCAAGTGGCAGGGCCAGTGCTCGGCGTGCAGCGCCTGGAACACGCTGACGCGCATCACGTTGGGACCCGCCAAAGCGGCGGCGCCGGCGACCGGATATTCCGGTACCGCGCCGGCCGTGCAGATCCTCGGCGAAGTCGAATCGACCGACAGCGAACGCATCGCCACCGGCTTCGGCGAATTCGATCGCGTGCTCGGCGGCGGCTTGGTGCCGGGCTCGGTCGTGCTGATCGGCGGCGATCCCGGTG
>DASRZO010000014.1:0-31473 GCA_035686405.1 Pseudomonadales bacterium
CGTCGATCGCGACCGGCAACAGATCCGGCTCCGGGAAGTAGCGGTAATCGTCCGACAATTCCTTCGTGCGCATCGTCCGCGTTTCGTCGCGATCGGGGTCGTACAGGCGCGTCTCGCGCCGAACTGTGCCGCCCGACTCGAGCACTTCGATCTGCCGCGCGACCTCGTGGTCGATCGCGCGTTCGAGAAAGCGGAACGAGTTGAGGTTCTTCAGCTCGGTGCGTTCGCCGAGTTCGGCCGAGCCGGCCGGGCGGATGGACACGTTCGCGTCGCAGCGCATCGAACCTTCGTTCAGGTTGCCGTCGCAGATCTCGAGGTAGCGGACGAGCGTGTGCATCTGACGGAAATACGCGGCCGCTTCCTTCGACGTGCGCAGGTCGGGCTCCGACACGATCTCGAGCAACGGCATGCCGGCGCGGTTCAGATCGATCCCTGTCATGCCGGCGAAGTCCTCGTGCAGCGATTTGCCGGCGTCTTCTTCGAGGTGCGCACGGGTGATGCGAATCGTTCGCGTCGAGCCGTCGTCGAGGCGCAGCTCGATCGAGCCGGCACCGACGATCGGATGCTGGAACTGGCTGATCTGATAGCCCTTCGGCAAATCGGGATAGAAGTAGTTCTTGCGGTCGAATACGCAGCGCGCGCTGATCTTCGCGCCGATCGCGACGCCGAACGTGACGGCCATCCTGACGGCGGCTTCGTTCAACACCGGCAACGTGCCCGGCAGTGCGATGTCGATCGCGCTCGCTTGCGTGTTCGGCGGCGCGCCGAACACCGTGCTCGTGCCGGAGAAGATCTTCGAGCGTGTCGCGAGCTGGACGTGGATCTCGAGGCCGATCACGGTTTCCCACTGCGTCTTCATGGCGTCACTCGAGTCCGGCCGGCGTGCGGCGATGCCAGTCGGTCGCGCGCTGATAGTCGGCGCCGAGCGCGAGCAGCGCGCTTTCGCTGAAGTGCGGTCCGATGAATTGCATGCCGACCGGCAGGCCTTGGTGGAATCCGCACGGCAACGCGAGGGCCGGAACGCCGGCGAGACTCGCCGGCACGGTGAACACGTCCTGCTGATACATCTCGATTGGATCGCTGATCTGCCCGGCCGGAAATGCAACGCTCGGTGCCGTCGGTGCAAACAGCGCGTCGACCGTCTCGAACGCCTTGACGAAGTCGTCGCGGATCAAGCGTCGCACGCGCTGCGCCTTCAAGTAGTACGCGTCGAAATAGCCGATCGATAGTGCATATGTGCCGGTCAAGATGCGGCGCTTCACCTCGCGGCCGAAGCCTTCGCTGCGCGTGCGCTCGTACAGATCCGTTAGGTCCTTCGGCGACTCGCAGCGGTGACCGTAGCGGACGCCGTCGTAACGGGCGAGGTTCGTCGACGCTTCGGCCGATGCGACGACGTAGTACGTCGGTACCGCCGCGGCCGTGTGCGGGAGCGATACGTCGACGAAGCGATGGCCGGCGCGTTCGAGCGTGCGCCGTGCCGCGTCGAACGAAGCGGCGAGCGCCGGGTCGGTCAGCAGTTGGAAATATTCGCGCGGGACGCCGATCGTGCGCGGCTTCGCATCGTGTAGCGTGCGCATGGCGTGGCCGGCGTGACCGTCGACGGCGCTCGTCGAATCGCGCGGGTCGAAGCCCGCCATCGCGTCGAGCAACAACGCGAGATCGTCGACCGTGCGCGCGAGCGGTCCGCCCTGATCGAGGCTCGACGCGAACGCGATCATGCCGAAGCGCGATACGCAGCCGTACGTCGGTTTCAAACCGCAGACGCCGGAGAACGCGGCGGGCTGACGGATCGATCCGCCGGTGTCGGTACCCGTCGCCGCGGGTGCGAGTCCCGCGGCGATCGCGGCGGCGGAACCGCCGGACGATCCGCCGGGCACGCGTTCGACGTCCCACGGATTGCGCGTGCAGCCGTAATAGCTCGTCTCGCACGACGAGCCCATCGCGAACTCGTCCATGTTGGTTTTGCCGAGCGTGACGACGCCCGCCGCATCGAGGCGCGCGACCGCGGTCGCGTCGTACGGCGCGACGAAGTTGTCGAGCATGCGCGAGCCGCACGTCGTACGGACGTTCTTCGTGCAGAAGATGTCCTTGTGGGCGATCGGCAAGCCGGTGAGCGCGTGCGCCGTGCCGTTGCGCAGACGCGCATCGGCGACTTCCGCCTGCGCGAGCGCGCGATCGGCCGTCACCGTGATGAAACTGTTGTAGGCGGCGTCGAGCCGTTCGATGCGATCGAGATAGAAGCGGGTGAGTTCGACGCTCGAACACTGCTTCGATCGCAGCGAGTCGGCGAGCTCGGTCAACGTCGCGAAAGGATTCCCGAACGGATTCATCACTGAACGACGCGCGGTACCAGATAGAGCCCGTCGCGGACCGCCGGCGCGACCTTCTGGAAGGCGTCGCGGTCGATCGTCTCGGTGACGTCGTCGCGGCGCATGCGCTGTGTCGCGTCGAGCGGATGCGCGAGCGGCTCGACCGAATCGGTGGCGACGTTCGCGAGCGCGTCGATCATGCCGACGATGCGCGCGAGGTCGTCGCGCGCACGCGCGCGCTCGTCGTCGTCGAGGGCCAAACGTGCGAGCGTGCAGAGCTTATCGATGTCTCGATCGAGAATTGTCATGACAAATCGCGGAAAAACGCGCACCGTAGCACAATCGTTCCTTGCCCAAAATTTCTGCGGTTGCTAGAGTTTACGTGCAAGTCCACCTATCCCTCAAAGACCTCCACATCGAATGTTCAAGTACATACGCGGGCTGTTCTCGCGCGATCTTGCGATAGATCTCGGAACGGCCAACACGCTCATTTACGTGCGTGAGGAAGGCATCGTCCTGAACGAGCCGTCGGTCGTTGCGATCCGTCATCAGAATAATCAGAAGAGCGTTGCCGCGGTCGGACTCGATGCGAAGCGGATGCTCGGTCGGACGCCGGGCAACATCACCGCAATTCGCCCACTGAAAGACGGCGTCATCGCCGACTTCCTCGTCACCGAGAAGATGCTGAAATACTTCATCAACAAGGTGCACGAGAACTCTTGGATTCGGCCGAGCCCGCGCGTGCTCGTCTGCGTGCCGTGCAAATCGACCGAGGTCGAACGCCGCGCCATCCGCGAGTCGGCGTTGTCGGCCGGTTCGCGTGACGTACGTCTCATCGAAGAGCCGATGGCCGCTGCGATCGGCGCGGGTCTGCCGGTGCACGAAGCGATCGGTACGATGGTCGTCGACATCGGCGGCGGTACGACCGAGATCGCCATCATCTCGCTGAACGGTGTCGTCTATTCGGACACGGTACGCGTCGGCGGCGACCGCTTCGACGAGGCGATCGTGGCGTACGTACGACGCACGCAAGGCAGCTTGATCGGCGAAGCGACGGCCGAGCGCATCAAACAAGAGATCGGCTGCGCCTATCCGCAGAAGGACATTCGCGAAATCGACGTGCGCGGCCGCAACTTGGCGGAAGGCGTGCCGAGGAGCTTCACGCTGAACAGCAACGAGATCCTGGAAGCGCTGCAAGAGCCGCTGTCGATGATCGTGCAAGCGGTGAAGAGCGCGCTCGAACAAACGCCGCCCGAACTCGCTTCCGATATCGCCGAGACCGGTTTGGTGTTGACCGGCGGCGGCGCGCTGCTGCGAGACATCGACGTCTTGTTGGCGGAAGAGACCGGCCTTCCGGTCGTGATCGCCGAAGACCCGCTCACGTGCGTGGCGCGCGGTGGCGGTAAAGCGCTCGAATTGATGGACAAGGCCGGCAACGCAGACCTGCTGTCGACCGACTGAGCGGCGCCCGCTCATTTATTCCGCTGCTATGATGCAGCCGTTCCGGATGTTCTGAGGCTCCCATCAAGGCGCTTTTCCTGCGTGATTCCGGCGCCGGCTACTTGTTGTTGGCGCTCGCGATCGTCTCGGCGTTGTTGCTCGTCGTCGATTTGAACTCGCGGCTGTTGTCGCCGCTGCGCTCGGTTCTCGCCACCATCGTCAGTCCGATCTACGTCATCGCCGAGAGCCCGTACCGCATGGGTGAATCGGCGAGCGCGACGCTGTCGACGCGCGAATCGCTGATCAAGGAGAACGAGGAGCTGCGCAAGCGGAACTTCGAACTCGCGCAAATCACCCAACAGTTCGTCGCTTTGCGTGAAGAGAACGCGCGCTTGCGGCAGTTGCTCGGCAGCCGGCAGCGGCTCGACGCGAAAGTGCTCGTCGCCGAGTTGATCGGCGTGGTGCCGAGTCCGACGACGTTCCAAGTCGAGATCGACAAGGGCGCCGATGCCGGCGTCTTCGTCGGACAAGCCGTCATCGACGCCGACGGGCTCTTCGGCCAAGTGGTCGAAGTCGCGCGGTTCTCGAGCCGCGTGATGCTGCTCGTCGACGCCGCGCACGCGGTGCCGGTGCAGGTGAGTCGCAACGATTTTCGCAGCATCGCGGCGGGCACCGGACGCATGGATCGGCTCGAGCTCGAATACGTGCCCGTCACCGCGGACATCCGTGTCGGCGACACGTTGGTGAGTTCCGGCCTCGGCGGGCACTTTCCGCGCGGCTATCCGGTCGGCGAAGTGACGTCGGTCGTCGTCGATCCGACGATGACGTATGCGCAGGTGACGGCGAAGCCGATCGCCGCGCTCGACCGCAGCCGCCACGTGTTGCTCGTGTTCGACACGAACGAGCAGGCGAAGAACGAGGCGCCGGCTCCGCCCGACAAGGCGGAGACGCACGGGGATGCGCAGTGAATCCGACGCGCGGCGGCTGGGTGATCATGTTGACGATTGCGTTCGCGATGTTGCTTGCGGTGGTGCACCTGCCGTCGGAGGTGCCGTCGTGGTGGGGATGGCTGCGGCCGTCGTGGTTGGTGCTCGTCGTTTTCTATTGGGTGATGGCGCTGCCGCATCGTCTCGGCATGATCAGCGCGTGGGTCACCGGGCTCTTGGTCGACGTGCTGTACGCCGATCCGCTCGGTGTGAACGGATTCTGCCTCGCGGCCCTGACGTACGTGACGTGGTCCTTCTACGAACGCTTTCGCATGTATTCGGTCGCGCAGCAAGGCGCCGTCGTATTCCTGTTGGTGCTCGGCACCGAATTCATCCGCATGTGCGCGCAGCACTTTGGTCGCGACGGCGCGTTGTCGTGGTGGATCCTGATTCCCGCGGTGACGAGCACGGTCGCGTGGCCGTTCGTCGCGTGGGCGTTGCGGCGCATTCGTCTGCAACTCGCCGTCGAGTGACGGCGTGGCCGCGCCGCGCGATCCGCAGCTCGTACTCGCCTCCGCGTCGCCGCGCCGCGCCGCCCTGCTGACGCAGCTGGGATTCGCGTTCGTGGTCAAGCCGGCCGACGTCGACGAGACGCGTCTCGACGGTGAGTCCGTCGACGCGATGGTGCGCCGTCTCGCGCTCGCCAAGGCGAACGTCGCGGCGCGCGGCGAAACGCTGCCGGTACTCGGCGCCGATACGGCCGTGACCCTGGACGGTGCGCTGCTCGGGAAACCTGCCGACCGCACTGAGGGGATCCGTATGCTGACGACGCTGTCGGGGCGAACGCACGCAGTGCTGACGGCCGTCGCCGTCGTGCATCGCGTGCGTGCCGAAGTGAGGGTATCGCGTTCGCGCGTGACGTTCCGCGCGATCGACGCGGCCGAAGCGCAACGTTATTGGGACAGCGGCGAACCGCGCGACAAGGCCGGGGGTTATGGCATCCAAGGTATCGGCGGTATATTCGCCGAGCGCATCGAGGGCAGCTACAGCGGCATCGTCGGTTTGCCGCTCGCAGAGACGGACGCGCTGCTCCAGGCCTTCGGCGTGGACACCTGGCGGTATCGCGGAGCGTGAGGACGTCGATGCAGGAAGAGCTGCTGATCAACGTGAGTCCGTTCGAGACGCGCGTCGCGCTGATCCAGAACCACGGGCTCGCCGAAGTGCATCTGCAGCGGTCCGGTCCGTACAGCCTCACCGGCAACATCTATAAAGGGCGCGTCGAACGCATCCTGCCCGGCATGCAGGCGGCGTTCGTCAACATCGGTCTCGGCCGCCCGGGCTTCCTGCACGCGCGCGACATCGACGCGCCGAAGATCAGCGTCGCCGAGCCGAACCCGATCGAACCCGACATCCGCGATCTCGTGCACGAAGGACAATCGTTGCTCGTGCAGGTCGCCAAAGACCCGATCGCGACAAAGGGCGCGCGGCTGACGACGAACATCGCGCTGGCGAGCCGCTATCTCGTGCTGATGCCGACGAACGCGCACATCGGCATTTCGCAGCGTATCGAGGACCCGACCGAACGTGAGCGGCTGCGCATGGCGACCGAGGCGGCGCGGGCGGCGGCCGGCAGCGATCCGGCGCGCGGCATGATCGTCCGCACCGCGGCCGACGGCGTGACCGAGGCGCTCCTCGAAGCCGACGTCCGCTTTCTCGAACGGGTGTGGCAACGCGTGGACGAACGCCAGCGCGACCTGCCGGCGCCGGCGCTCGTGTATCAGGAACTGCCGCTGCACACGCGGGTGATTCGCGATTTGGCCGGCCCGGAATTGCAGGCGATCAAGATCGACGAGCGCGCGACGTACGAGCGCGTGCGCGATTTCGTGGGCGAGTTCGTGCCGGAGTTCGTCGATCGCGTGTTGTTGTACGAAGATCCCGTGGCGCTGTTCGATCGCTACGGCGTCGAAGACGAGATCGAGCGCGCGCTCGCGAGCAAGGTGGTGCTGCGCTGCGGCGGCTATCTCGTGATCGAGCAAACCGAGGCGATGACGACGGTCGACGTCAACACGGGTGCGTACGTCGGCGCGCGCAATCTCGAAGACACGGTGTTCCGCACGAACATCGAAGCGGCGGCGGTGCTGCCGCGGCAACTGCGATTGCGCAACTTGGGCGGCATCATCGTCGTCGACTTCATCGACATGGAAGACGAAGACCACCGGCGGCAAGTGCTGCGCGCGCTCGAGAAGGCGTGCGAGTCCGATCCCGCGCGCATCCGCATCTCGGGCATCTCGGAACTCGGGCTCGTCCAAATCAGCCGCAAGCGCACCCGCGAGAGCCTGCGGCAGCAGGTGTGCGAACGGTGTCCGACCTGCGACGGCCACGGCGTGGTGAAGACGGCGGAGACCGTCTGCCTCGAGATCTTCCGCGCGATGTTGCGCAGCGCCCGCCAGTCGATTGCTCGCAGCGAGACGACCGGCAACGGCGCCGCCCCCGCGGTCGGCGATATGCTCGTACAAGCGTCGCAAACGGTCGTCGATCGGTTGTTGGACGAGGAGCGGGATAACGTAGGATGCGTGGCGCAACAAATCGGGCGGACGATTCGCTTCCAGGTCGAGCCCAGCTACGGTCCGGAACAATTCGATCTGGTGCTCGTTCAAAGCGTGACCCGCTGACCGCGACCGCGCGACGGGCGAATCTCGCGCCGTCGTCATGGTCGAAACCGACGTGAGTCCTTGGGTGAAATCGACGTGAGCGCAGTCCTGCGACCTGTGCTGTTCTTGCTGACTGTCTTGACGGTCGTGCTCGCGCTCGCGGTCGTGACGGGTCGCATCGTCGTCGCGACCCTGCCGCAGCTCGAAGGACG
Source organism: Pseudomonadales bacterium (assembly GCA_035686405.1). GTDB lineage: Bacteria > Pseudomonadota > Gammaproteobacteria > Pseudomonadales > Azotimanducaceae > DATJGR01. Next base: position 7,539 of record DASRZO010000014.1, read on the forward strand.
CATCAACGCCGCGCTGCATGATCGCGGCGTCGAGATCGCTACGCTCGAGGGCCGCTGGCACTTCCTGAACCCGGTCGTACACGCGCGCGAGGTGCGTTTCGACGGCGGTCGCGCGAGCGACGTGACGGTCGAGCTCGATGTCGTCGAAAGCGCACTGCACGGCGCGCTGATCGTCCGCCACATGTCGGCGGCGCAGGTGGAACTCGCCCCGCTGCGCGATGCCGACGGCCGTTGGGGACTCGGTTCGCCGCAGCCGCCGAGCGCCGGCGGCGGCTTCCCGATCAAGGATCTCTTGCGCTACAGCGACGGCATCGAGTTTCCCGACGTGCACGTCGTCTTCAACGCGCCGGCGCCCGGCGGTGCGACGACCGCGCTCGGCGCGATACGCGCCCGCATCGCGCTCTCGAACGCCGGCTGGCGGCACTCGGGCGAGATCGTCGTCGGCGTCGAGCACGGCGGCAGCGGCGAAGCGCGGCTCGCGTACGACTTGTCGGATGCGTTGTTTTTTCGGCCGACCAACGGCGCGGCGGTCGTCGATACCGAAGGCTTGGTCGTCGATCCTGCGTTCGGCGTCGCCGTCGGTGGGATCGGCGTGACGGTCGATCGATTGCACGGCCGCTGGTCGTTCACCGGCCGCGACAGCACCGGCAACCTGGAACTCGGCGCACGTGCGCTGACGCTCGCGAGCGGCGCGCTCGACTCGGTCGACTTGACGATGCGCGGGTCGACCGGCCGGCTCGGCCGGCGCTGGAACCTCGCGGTCGATCGGTTGGCCCTCAGCGGCCCGCACGGCGCCGTCGAGTTCGAGCGGGCGGGCGCGCTCGTCGAGAAAACGTTGACCGGGTGGAGCGACGTCGAAGTGCGGTTGCCGTCGTTCGACGCGGCGCACGTCGTCGCGGTGGTTCGCGACGCGATCGGCGGCGTGCACGGCGTCGACGAATGGCTCGGCGGTCTCGATCCGCGCGGGCAGGTCTCCGACGGCCGCGTGCGCTACACGTTCGATGATCACCAACTGAGTTATGTCGCGAACGTCGCGGGCCTCGGACTCAACGACGCGAAGGGCGTGCCCGAAGTGCGCAACGCCACCGCGGCGATCGCCGGCACCGAACACAGCGTGCTGATCCACATCGACGGCGATCGGATCGGGCTCGGTTTCCTGGAGTTGTTCCCGCACGCGACGCAGTTCGATCACTTCTCCGGCGACGTGTTGATCTGGTTCGGCAACGGCTATCTCGCGGTGGAAGGCAGCAATCTGGCGGGCACCTTTGCGGAGTCGTCGTTGTACGGTGCATTTGCGTTCGGACGGCCCGCGGACGAATTGGAGCAGCGTCTGCTGCTGAATTTGCGCCTCGACGACATCGACGGCCGCGCGGCGCTCGACTACGTGCCGCGCGAACTGTCGCAGTCGCTGATCGACGGGCTCGATCAGGCTGTCGTCGCCGGTCGCGTCGACCACGCGGCCGTCGTCTACCACGGCCACATGCGCACGATCGAAGGATTGCCGATGCGGCAGGTCGAATTGCGTGTGGATCTGCACGACGGCGTCGTGCGTTTCCATCCGGATTGGCCCGCCGCGACGGGCGTGGCGGGGAGCGTGGAGTTCACGACGGCCGGCACGACCGGCGAATTCGCGACCGGCAATCTCGACGGCATCGACGTTGCCGGTGCGACGGTCTTCCTGCCGTTGTCCGTCACGTACGTCGGCGTGCAGGCGAAAGGCAGCGGCGACGGCCCGGCGTTGCGCCGTCTGATCGACGCCTCGCCGCTCGCGCAATGGCTCGCGTTCGTGAAGCCGCAGTGGACGTTCGCCGGACCGTTCGACTACGCGATCGACATGAAGGTACCGGTTGCCGCGACCGTGGCGACCGAAATCGATCTGAAACTCAACCTGCGCGACTTCACCGCGGCGCTGACCGACCTCAAACTCGATCTCGCGGATCTGCGCGGCAAGGTGCGCTATCGCTATCCGAGCGACGTCGATGCGGAAGCGCTGACCGGGCGCTTGTTCGGGCGGCCGGCGAAGTTCACGGTGAACTCCGACAACGGCCAAGTTCGCATCGGCTTGAGCGGGCGCGCGAGCGCGCGCGAAGTCACGGACTGGCGCGCGATTCCGAATCCGCCGGGGCTCGCCGACGGCGAGTTCGATTACACCGCGGAATATCGGATCAAACCCGGATCGGGCGATCCGTCCGTGCTCGTCGTGCAGTCGAATCTCGCGGGCGTCGCGCTCGGTATGCCGGGCGCGCTCGGCAAGACGGCCGCGGAGTCGCGTCCGTCGACGCTGTCGATCGTGTTCGCGGACCGCGATCGGCTCGACTTCCATCTGGGCGATGCCGCGCAAGGTTGGCTGCGTTTCGGCGATAACGGCGTGCGCGGCGGCAGCATCGGAATCGGCGTTCCGGCAGCGCCGGAACGCGGCGACGAGGACGCGGTCACGATCGAAGGGGCAATCGCATCGCTCGATCTAACCGATCGTCTGAGGGGCGAGGAAGCGGGGTTCTATCCGAATTTCCCATGGGGGATGAACGCGTTCAAGATCGGCCGCGTCACGTATCGCAACCTCGCCTTCGACGGTGTGGTCGCCGACGTGTGGAACCGTGCGTCCGGGTTGCAGATTTCGGTGACGTCGCCGGACATCGAGGGGTCGATGACGTGGCCCGCGAACGAGCCGCCGAAAATCGACGTCCACTACGTGAAGCTGCCTGCCGTCAAATCGTCGGAGCCGGAAGGCGGCATCGGTCCGTTCCAACATCCGGAAGGCGCCGATCCGCTGGCCGGCGTCGACCCGCGCGGCATCGGTGACATCGACGTGACGCTGTCGAGCGTGAAGCTCGGCGACGACGACTTCGGCAGCTGGCGTTTCGATTTGCGCAAAGCCGAGACCGGCGTCGCGGTGAACGGTTTCGTCGCCGACGTCAAAGGTCTGCACATCGAGGGCGAGCACGCGCTGTGGAGCGCGGTCGACGTGTCGCACACGACGTTCAAAGGGCGCCTGCACGCCGACGACCTCGCGAAGGTGCTGCCGCAGTGGAACTACGCGCCGAGCGTCGAGACGGTTTCGACGAACGTCGGAGCCGACGTGAGGTGGGCGGGCTCGCCGCTGAACTTCGCGCTGTTCGGCCTCGTCGGCAAATTGACGGTGAAGGCCGAGAAGGGACGCTTCGTCGAAATGGGCGAAGGCTCCGGCACGGTGCGGATCTTCAGCTTGCTGAACTTCGCGACGATCGCGAAACGGATGACGCTCGATTTCTCCGACGTCTTCGGCAAGGGGATCAGTTTCGACAAGATCGAAGGCACCGTGTCGGTGGATCGCGGCATCGTCAACTTCCCCGAACCGATCGCGATCGACGGCACCGGCGGCGATTTCCGTTTCACCGGCACCGTGAATCTCGTGAACGGCACGCTCGACAACGAGATGGTCGTGACGTTGCCGGTGAGCTCGAGCTTGCCCTGGTACGCGGCGTATCTCGGTTTCGTCAATCCGATTGCGGCGGGCGCCGTGTTGGTCGGCGAGCGGTTGTTCCGCAACCAGATCGACAAGTTTTCGAGCGCGAAATACAAAGTGACCGGAACGCTGCAGAATCCGGAAGTGAGTTTCGAGCAGGTTTTCCCGAAGGCGCAGTCGGTGCCGAGCCAAGAAGCGACGAACGTGCCGGCGCAACCGGGCCCGGTGACGAGCCCGCCGCCGACGCCCGAAGGCAACGCCGCGACACCGGCGCCGGTACAGCACGACTCCGCGACAGCGAAGGACAAGGACGCATGAACGATTTGATCGCCGCGGCACAGCGCCAGCTGTGGGACGCATCGGAACTCCGCTCCTCGGATGTAGAGCGCTTGCTCGGACGGCTCGCCGGACGCGCGATCGACGTCGGCGAGCTGTATTTCCAGTCGGTTCGCAGCGAAGCGTGGGTGCTCGAAGACGGCATCATCAAAGAGGGCGCGTTCAGCGCCGATCGCGGCGTCGGCGTGCGTGCGCTGTCGGGCGAACGCACCGGCTTCGCGTATTCCGACGACATCGTGTTGCCCGCACTCGAAGAAGCGGCCGTCGCGGCGCGCAGCATCGTGCGCGCCGGCGGCAGCGGTGAGCATCGGGTATGGGCGCCGGCGCGCGTCGTGCCTCGCTACGGTTCCGACGACCCGATCGCGTCGCTGGACGAGACGCAGAAGATCGATTTGCTGCGCTCGCTCGACGCGCAGGCGCGCGCGATCGACCCGCGCGTGAAGGAAGTGACGATCCGCGTGGCCGCGTCGTACGAGACGCACCTCGTCGTCGCGACCGACGGCACGATGTCGGCTGACGTGCGGCCGTTGGTGCGGCTCGACGTGAATGTCATCGTCGAACAGAACGGGCGCCGCGAGCGCGGGTTTGCCGGCGGCGGCGGGCGGCGCGACCTCGATTGGTTCACCGCGGACGGTCGCGCCCGAGCGCAGGCGTTGGCCGCCGAAGCGGTACGCTCCGGTCTCGTATTGCTCGATGCGGCGCCCGCGCCCGCGGGCCCGATGACGGTCGTGCTCGGTCCGGGTTGGCCCGGCGTGTTGTTGCACGAAGCGGTCGGCCACGGCCTCGAGGGCGACTTCAACCGCAAGGGCACGTCGGCGTTCAGCGGCCGCATCGGCGAACAAGTCGCTTCGCCGCTGTGCACGGTCGTCGACGACGGCACGCTCGCCGATCGTCGCGGCTCGTTGACCGTCGACGACGAAGGCACGCCGACGCAGCGCAACGTGCTGATCGAGAACGGCGTGCTGAAGGGTTATCTGCAAGATCGCTTGAACGCGAGGCTGATGAAGACGGCCCCGACCGGCAACGGCCGGCGCCAGTCGTACGCGCACGCGCCGATGCCGCGCATGACGAACACGTTCATGCTCGCCGGCACGCGTACGCGCGACGAGATCATCGCGAGTGTGCCGCGCGGTTTGTATGCGGTGAATTTCGGCGGTGGCCAAGTGGACATCACGTCCGGCAAGTTCGTGTTCTCCGCGACCGAGGCGTATCTGATCGAGAACGGCCGCGTTACGCGGCCGGTGAAAGGCGCGACGTTGATCGGTAACGGACCGGAGGTGATGACGCGGATCTCGATGGTCGGCGACGACCTCGCGCTCGACGGCGGCGTCGGCGTGTGCGGCAAGGACGGCCAATCGGTTCCGGTCGGCGTCGGTCAGCCGACGCTGAAGATCGATCAGGTCACGGTCGGAGGCACCGAGGCATCGGGCGCATGATTCGCAGCGACGTCGCGCAGGAAACGGAACAGCGCGCGAAATGCGATTTGATCGCCTCCGGCGCGCGCAGCCCTGACGAGCGCCCGCAGGCGCGTGCGATCGGCATTTGGAAACTCGCGCAGGTAGTCGGTCAGCGCGGCGTCTTCGGCGATCAAGCGTTCGCGCCAACGCTCGGTCTCGTGATGTGCATAGCGCGCTTGTGCGCTGCTGCGGTCGAGGTCGTCGAGCGCCAGTTCGATCGGCTCGATGTCGATCGAACGCATCAACGATCCGATGAATTGGGCCTGGCGGCGCTTCGCTTCGTTCGACGTGATGCGTCGATAATCGGAAATCGCCTGGGCGAGCGCATCGGGCAGCGGCAACGTCGCACGTTGCTCGTCGTTCAGCCCCGCGATGCGCATACCGAGCGCCTTCTTGGTCTGCGCGTCGCGTTTGCGCGCCGATTTGCTCGACTCTTCGAATTCGTTGTCGTCATCGCCCATGCGCGGCACGTTATCACGATTTGCCGGCAGCGCCGGTTCGCGACGGAGGTGTGTTTTGGATGACGCGGTGAACCTCGTGACCGCGACGGATCACGAGGCAGACCTGAGGGCGCTGGTGACGGACATTCTTGCGCGAGCGCGTGCCAACGGCGCGGATGCCGCGGAAGTGTCGGCGAGCGAAGACGCCGGGCTGTCGGTGTCGGTGCGCCTCGGCGAACTCGAAACGGTCGAGTTCAATCGCGATCGCGGCTTCGGCATCACCGTGTATTTCGGCAAGCGCAAGGGCTCGGCGAGTACCTCCGATTCGTCGCGCGACGGCATCGAGAAGACCGTCGCCGCCGCGTGCAACATCGCGCGCTTCACCGAGGAGGATCCGCATCACGGGCTTGCCGACGCGGCGCTGATGGCGCGCGTCTTCCCCAATCTGGATCTCGATCATCCGTGGACGACGTCAGTCGCCGACGCGCAAACGATGGCGCAAGCGGCGGAGACGGCCGCGCGCGGTCACGATCCGCGAATCACGAATTCGGACGGTGCGTCCGTCGGCACGCAGCGCGTCTGCCGGGTCTACGGCAACAGCAACGGCTTCCTCGGCAGCCACATCGCCACGCGTCACAGCGTGAGCTGCGGCGTCATCGCGGCCGATGACGCAGGCATGCAACGCGACCATTACTACACGGTCGGTCGCGCGTTCGGCGATCTGCTGGAACCAGCCGCCGTCGGTACCGAAGCGGCGCGACGTGCCGTCGCGCGGCTCGGTGCGCGGCCGATCAAGACGGGTCGCTTTCCCGTTCTGTTCGCGACCGAAATCGCCGGCGGATTGATCGGACATCTGTTGTCGGCGCTGTCGGGCGGGCAGCTGTACCGCAAGGCATCATTCCTAACGGATTCTCTCGGCCGCACCCTGTTGCCGGAATCGTACTCCGTGATCGAACGACCGCTGCTGCCGCGCGGTCCGGGCAGTGCGGCGTTCGACGGCGACGGAGTGGCGACGTACGAGAAAGCATTCGTCGAGCGCGGCCGCATCGCATCGTATGTCCTCGGCGAGTATTCGGCGCGCCGGCTCGGCATGACGACGACCGCGAACGCGAGCGGCGTCCACAACGTCTGGCTGGAGGGGCCGCGCACGCCGTTTGCGGATCTGCTCGGCGGCATTCGCGAAGGTTTGCTCGTGACGGAGCTGATCGGGCAGGGCGTCAACATCGTGACCGGCGACTATTCGCGCGGCGCGGCGGGTTACTGGATCTCGAACGGCGCGATCGCGCATCCCGTCGACGAGATCACGATCGCGGGTCGGTTGACGGACATGTTCGCCGGAATCGCCGGAATCGGCGACGATCCGGACCGCCGCGGCAACATCGTCACGGGATCGATTCTGATCGACGGTATGACGGTCGCCGCTGGCTGACGGCGGCGGGTCCGCCGATTCCCCCTTGGAGAGCTCGGCGCTATTCCCCTTCGCCGAATCGGTCAGCGATCAGCTGCGTGATCGCCTGCATCGCGTCGAGTTCGTCGTCGCCGTCGATGCGCAGTCCGATCTCGGTGCCCTGCGAGGCGGCGAGCAACATGATGCTCATGATGCTCTTGCCGTCGACGCTCTTCGTGGCGTTCGAAACTTCGATGCGGCTCGCGAAACGCTTCGCGAGGTTCACGAACTTACTCGCGGCGCGCGCGTGCAGGCCGAGCTTGTTGACGATGACGACGGTGCATTCCTGCATTCTTCAGAAGCGCTGTTCGAGCTCTCGGTGGCGGACCAGTACGTTCGGAATGCTACTGCGAAAATGATTGCCGAGTTTCTCCGCCATGTACACCGACCGGTGTTGCCCGCCGGTGCAACCGATCGCGACCGTCATGTAGATCCGGTTGTTCAATTCGAATTTCGGTAGCCACGTCTCCAGGTACCGGCGAATGTCGTCGTACATCGCGATCACGTCGGCGTCCGCCTCGAGATACGCGCGCACGGCGTCGTCCTTGCCGGTCAAACGCCGCAACTCGGGAACGTAGTGCGGATTCGGGAGGCAACGAATGTCGAAGACCAGATCGCCGTCGACCGGAATGCCGAACTTGAAGCCGAACGATCGGAACAGCAGCGATAGCCCTGACGACGTCTTCGAGGCGATCCGGGCGCTGATCAAATCGATCAACGCCGGCGTCGCGAGTTGTGTGGTGTCGATCACCAGATCGGCGAGGTCGGCGATGCTCGCGAGCAGTTCGCGCTCCGCTTCGATCGCCTGACGCAGATCGGTCTTCTCGTTCGTCAACGGATGGCGACGGCGTGTTTCACTGAAGCGTTTGACCAAGGTCGGTCCGAGCGCATCGAGATAGATCACCTCGCAGTCGAGATCCATCCGGTCGAGCGACAACAGAATTTCGGGAAAGCGCTGCAGATCGGCGGCGGAGTTGCGCGCGTCGATGCTGACCGCCATGCGTTGACTGTGTTGCTGAGGATCGCGTAGCGCGGTGTGCACCATCGCGGGCAACAATCCAACGGGAAAGTTGTCGATGCAGTTGAAGCCGGCGTCTTCGAGAACGTGCAGCGCCGTGCTTTTGCCGGAGCCGGAGCGCCCGCTGATGATCACGAGTTTCATTGACGGATCATCGCACGGGCACGGACGTCACTTGCCGCGCAGCTGATGGCGATGCGACTTCTCTTTGTGCTTGACGATCTGACGGTTGAGCTTGTCGATCAGCGCATCGATCGCCGCGTAGAGATCTTCGGAGACTGCATCGGCGAACAATTCCGCACCGCTCGTATGCACGGTCGCTTCCGCCTTTTGCACCAACTTTTCGACCGACAGTACGACGTGGACGTTCGTGATGTGGTCGTAATGGCGTTCCAGCCGGTCGAACTTGCTCGTGACGTAATGCCGCAACGAGTCGGTGACATCGATGTGATGCCCGGTAATGCTCAACTGCATGGGCGTTCTCCTCGTGACGTGACCAGGGAAGGACGAAGCGGGAAACGGGGTAAATCGGCGGAAAGGTCAAACGAGTCGTTTACGTTCGTTCGACGGAGGAATCGATAGTAGCTCGCGATATTTCGCAACCGTACGCCGCGCTACATTGATCTTCTGGGTCTTGAGTATCGCCGTGATTTTGCTGTCACTCAACGGCTTTCGGGGGTTCTCTTCGGCTGTCAATTTCTTGATCAGCGCACGGATCGCGGTGCTCGATACTTCGCCGCCGGTGCTGGTGCCGACGTGGCTCGAAAAGAAGTACTTCAGTTCGAAAATTCCGCGCGGCGTATGCATGTATTTGCGGGTCGTCACGCGCGAAATCGTCGACTCGTGCATCTGCACCGCTTCGGCGATGTCGTGCAGCACCAGCGGCTTCATCGCTTCTTCGCCGTACTCGAGAAAGCCGCGCTGGTGTTCGACGATTTTCGTCGCGACCTTCAATAGCGTTTCGTTGCGGCTGATCAGGCTCTTCAGAAACCAGCGCGCCTCTTGCAGGTTGTCGCGCAAATACGTGTTCGCTTCGCCCGAGTCCGCGCGCCGCACCAAGTTGGCGTATTGCGTGTTGATGCGCACCCGCGGTGCCGTTTCCGGGTTCAGCTCGACGATCCACTTGTCGCGTTCGCGGCGCACCAACACGTCGGGCACGACGTATTCGGTGTCGTCGCTCGCGAGCGCCGTGCCGGGACGCGGATTCAACGAACGGATCAACGCGATCACCGCGCGCAGCGCGTCGTCTTCGAGTCGGGTCTTGCGCATCAACGCCGGCAGGTCGTGAGCCGCCAACAAATCCAAGTGGTCGCACACCAGCGCGCGCGCTTCTACGATCCACGGGGTGGCGTCCGGTAGTTGATTGAGTTGGATCAGCAGACATTCGCGTAGATCGCGACCCGCGACGCCGGGCGGATCGAATTGCTGAATGCGTTTCAGCACCGCGACCACTTCGTCTTCTTCGATTTCGTATTCGGCCGGAAATCCCGACACGATTTCGTCGACCGTCGCGATCAGCATGCCGTCGCGATCGATGCCGTCGATGATGGCGCGCGCGATTGCGAGATCGCGCTCGGACATCGGCGTCAGATTCAGTTGCCACGACAAGTGATCTTGCAGCGATTCTTCGGTACCGGTGCGCTCGGCGCCGTCGAAATCGTCGTCGGGCGCCGATTGAGCGGCGGGTGCGGACTGAAAGACGTCGTCCCACGAACTATCGACTGGCAGCTCTTCCGGCATTTGCTCGACCGCGGCATCGCCGTCGCCCGCGAGTTCGCGAAACTCTTCCGTTTCGTTCGCCGGCGCTTCTTCGTCGTTCGCGTCGGCGACGGGTGCTTCGTCGTCGCCGTCCTCGACGAGTTCGAGCATCGGGTTCGATTCGATGGCTTGTTGGATCTCTTGGCGCAGGTCGAGCGTCGACAATTGCAGCAAGCGGATCGCTTGCTGCAGCTGCGGCGTCATCGTCAGCTGCTGACCGAGCTTGAGAGAAAGAGACTGTTTCATACGTAACGAATCAGGCCGCGGAGCTCACAGTCGGAACTGCGCGCCCAAATACACGCTGCGTACCTTTTCGTTGGATAGTATGGCCTCGGTGTCGCCGTCCGCAATGATGTGGCCCTCATTTACGATATATGCGCGATCGCAAATATCGAGGGTCTCACGCACGTTGTGGTCGGTGATCAACACGCCGATCTGACGTCGCGCCAGATCGCGGATCATCGCCTTGATTTCGCCGACGGAAATTGGATCGACGCCGGCGAACGGCTCGTCGAGCAGGATGAATTTCGGATCGCTCGCGAGTGCACGCGCGATTTCGACGCGACGGCGTTCGCCGCCGGACAAGCGTTCGCCGAGGTTCGAGCGGACGCCCTGCAAATGGAATTCGTCGAGCAGTTGTTCGAGCCGACCCTGACGATCGGCCTTCGACATTCCGCGTCGCAGTTCGAGGATCGCGAGAATGTTGTCCGCGGCGGTGAGCTTGCGAAAGACGCTCGCTTCTTGCGGCAGGTATCCGACGCCGAGCCGGGCGCGCTCGTGCATCGGCTTTTCGGTAATCGGTTTGCCGTCGAGCTCGATGACGCCGCCGTCTGCTTTGATCAGACCTACGATCATGTAGAAGCTCGTCGTCTTGCCGGCGCCGTTCGGCCCGAGCAAGCCGATGATCTCACCGCGCGAGACCGAAATACTGATGTCGGCTACGGCGGTGCGCTGACCGTAGCGCTTCTGCAGATGTTTGGCGACGAGTTGCGACACTACGGTGTTGTTTGCGGCTTCGGCGCGGCGGGTGCCGGAGCGCCGGTCGCGGCAGGCGGCTTCTGTTGGTCCTGTTGCTTCTTCAACGCGGCGGGCTGCAGGATCATCTGCACGCTGCCTTGTCCGTTCGCGGACGCGTCGACCTTGCCTTCGACGGTGTTGTATTTGATGAGTTCGCCGGTGAACTCGTTGTTGTCTTGCGTCAGATGGGCGTTGCCGACCAATTCGACGCGCTGGTCGGCCGTGAAATAGGTGATCTTCTTCGCGTCCGCGAGAACCATCGACTCGTCGGGATTGATCTGTTGTTGATAGTGCGCGCGATTGCCTTCGGCGATGACGCGCACGACCTGTTGGTCTTCGAGTTCGATCGTCATTTTGTCGCCGGTGACCGTCATCGTGCCTTGCTGCATCTTCACCGAGCCGTGGTAAATCGCGATGCTCTTGTTCTGATCGAGCTCGGCGGAGTCGGCGTGGATGTTGATCGGCTGCTGCGAATCTTCCGGCAACGCGAACGCGAATGGAGCAGCAAGCATCAGTGCGGCACCGCACGCGATTTCAATGCGCGGGTTTCGCCGTCGCACTCTTGAATTGACCCGGAAGAACAATGGTGTGGACTCGCTGAGCTTCGATCGACGACAGCTTGAATAAACCGGTGTTCAAGTCACCCGATAGCCCGACGGCGTAGCTCCGCCCGGCGGTGGTGTCGATCATAACAGGTTGATCCGTCTCGGCGTATTGCCGATCCGGATAGACATACAGCATCTGACTCGTGATCTCGATCCGATTCGGCTCGCGTTGTTCGAGGTGCACGTCGTCGCGCAGCAGGATCACCTCGTTCGTGTTGTCGCCCGGCGTGTTCGTGTCGTGCACGAAACCTTCGCCCGATCGCGCAAACCAAGGGGGCTGAGGGGCGCGATTGAGCGTCAATGTCGGCGCCGCGAGGTGAGTGATCTGTTCCGTCTCGTAGTGGCGCACTTCGCTCGACAGCAGACGGTAGCTCACGGAGCCGTCGTCGCCGTATTGCGTGATGGTCGCTTGCTCCATCAACAGGTCCGGCTCGCCGGCGGGCACCGGCTGCTCGGTCGTGCTATCGACGTGCTTCCATTCGCCGAGCGAAATGAAGAGCGCGAGGCAGCCGAACAGAACGAGCAACCAAGGCCAACGGTTCATGTGTCGAAGCGGGCGAGCGCTGCAGCCCAGGTCTCCTGCGCGACCATCAACAAATGGCACACCTCGCGTACCGCGCCGATCCCGGCGGGCGCACGGGTGACGTAGTCGGCCCGTTCGATGACCTCGGGGTGCGCGCCCGGGACCGCGAACTTCATGCCGACGCGATTGAATAGAGGCAGATCCGGCAGATCGTCGCCGACGTGCGCGATCAACGGGCGATCTATCCCGGTTCGCGTCACCAGATCTTCGAGGGCGCGCGCCTTGTCGCCCGCCCCTTGATAGACGTGTTGGACGCCGAGTTCGGTCGCCCGGCGTGCGACGATCGCGGACTGCCGGCCGGTGATGATCGCGACGCCGACACCGGATGCCGCGAGCATCTTGATCGCGGCACCGTCCTGGGTCGAAAACGCCTTCGATTCCTGGCCGCCCTCGGTGTAATACAGCCGCCCGTCGGTCAACACGCCATCGACGTCGAGGATCAGCATGCGCACGGCACGGGCTTTGTCGAGAATCGGCTGGGGAAATTTCATTTGCTCGAAGGTCGCCGTGGGGATCCGCGCAGTCCGGTGCGCTTTGCGCGGTGATTTAATGGACAATGTCCGAGCAATGCAAGGCGCGCGCCTCGACACGCCCGGCCGTCGGCGCGGCCGACCGATGGTATAGTTGCGCCGCGCCGAATCACGGTACGCCACCCGACTCTCACGTGACCGACAATCTGATCGAAATCGAAGGCCTGCGTTTCAGTCGCGGCGACCGGATCATCTTCGACGGTTTGGATCTCGTCGTTCCGCGCGGCAGCATCACTGCGTTGATGGGCCCGAGCGGCACCGGCAAGACGACGTTGCTGCGCATCATCGGCGGGCAGATCCGGCCCGACAGCGGGCGCGTCATCGTCGACGGCCGTGACGTTCCGTCGCTGTCGCGCGGTGAGTTGTTCGAACTGCGTAAAGGCATGGGAATGTTGTTTCAGTCGTCGGCGCTGTTCACCGACCTGTCGGTGTTCGAGAACGTCGCGTTTCCGCTGCGGGTTCACACCGATTTGCCCGACGAAATGATCCGCGATCTGGTGTTGATGAAACTCAACGCCGTGGGACTGCGCGGCGCCCGCGATCTGATGCCGTCGCAACTCTCGGGCGGCATGTCGCGCCGGGTCGCGCTCGCGCGGACGATCGCGCTCGACCCGAAGTTCATCATGTACGACGAGCCGTTCACCGGGCAGGATCCGATCGCGATGGGCGTGCTGGTGTCGCTGATCCGCGGCTTGAACGAGTCGTTGGCGATGACCAGCCTCGTCGTGTCGCACGACATCCACGAAACCGCGAGCATCGCAGACCAGCTCTACATCATTTCGGACGGCCGCGTGATCGGCGAGGGTTCGCCCGACGTGCTGCGCGACCACCCGTCGACGATGGTGCGCCAGTTCATGCTCGGCTCGCCGGACGGTCCGGTGCCGTTTCACTATCCTGCCGACAACTTCCTCGACGACGTCCTCGGAGACGCTTGATGCTGCGTTATCTGCGACTCCTCGGACAGTGGGCGCTCGATTGGATCGCCGCGCTCGGCCGCGCGACGCTGGTCTGGTTCTGGTCGATGGCCGGCGTGCCGCAGCGGGACGATCTGAAGCTGCTCGTGAAGCAGATCTATCAGATCGGCGTGCTGTCGCTGATCATCATCATCCTATCGGCGTTCTCGATCGGTGCCGTGCTCGCGTTGCAGGGTTATACGCAGCTCGCGCGGGTCGGTGCCGAGGAGTCCGTGGGCTTGGGCGTTGCGCTCGTGTTGCTGCGCGAACTCGGTCCGGTGGTGACGGGGCTCTTGTTCGCCGGCCGTGCGGGTTCGGCGATCACGGCCGAGATCGGCCTGATGAAGGCCACCGATCAGCTGTCGAGCATGGAGATGATGGGCGTCGATCCATTGCACCGGATCGCGGCGCCGCGACTGTGGGCGGGCATGATCTCGATGCCGATTTTGACGGTGATCTTCAACGCGGTCGCGATCGGCGGCGCAGCGCTCGTCGGGGTCGACTGGCTTGGGGTCGACCAAGGCGGTTTTTGGGGCGGCATGCAGGATGGCGTGGAGATGTGGGACGACGTCGGCAAGGGGATGGTCAAGGCGGTGCTGTTCGCGATGGTCATCAGTTGGATCGCGGTCTTTCAAGGGTATGATTCGACGCCGACGGCAGAGGGCATCAGCGTCGCTACGACCAAAACCGTGGTTTATTCGTCGGTTGCGGTACTCGCCTTCGATTTCATGCTCACGTTGGTGATGTACGGAGAGTTCAAGTGATCCGGATGCGCACGATCGAGATCAGCGTCGGTGCTTTCGTGCTGGCCGGAATCTTGTGCCTCGTGTTTCTCGCGTTTCGAGTGAGCGGGGTCGGCGTCGGCAGCACCAGCGGCACGTACACGCTGCTGGCGAAATTCGACGACGTCGCCGGCCTGCGCGTGCGTTCGAAAGTGAGTCTCGCCGGCGTGACGATCGGCCGCGTTTCGAAGATCGGCGTCGATAGCGAACTCGGCGAGGCGATCGTCACGATGGAGATCAACAACGACGTGAAGAACCTCCCGATCGACACCGGTGCGCGCATTCAGACCGAGGGTTTTCTCGGGGGGCGCTACGTGAGCTTGTCGCCGGGCGGCGACGAAAAGACGCTGAAGAGCGGCGATACGATCACGAACACTCAGGGTGCGATCGGGCTGGAGAGCCTGATCGACCAATTCATCGGCAAGATGGGATCCAAATGATGTGGAAGTCGATGCTCGCGCTGTTCGCGGGTGCGTTGCTGTGCGGAGCAGTGCGCGCCGATGCGTCCGACCCGACGGCGGTCATCCAGACCGCGACGAATTCCCTGATCAAGGTCATCAACGACGGCAAGACGTACTTCGACAAAGACCCGGATCGCTTTTACAGCGAAATACAGAAGGTGCTGGATCCAACGGTCGACTTCGGCAAGTTCGCGCAGGGCGTCATGGCCGTTTACTACAAGCGCGCGACGACAGAGCAACGCGAGCGTTTCCAATCGACGTTCAAAACGGGCTTGGTGCGGACGTACGGCAAGGCGTTACTCGATTTCGGCGACGAGAAGATCGACGTGTTGCCCCCCAGTAAGCCGCGCGAGCAGCCGGACCGAGACACCGTGAAAATGGAGATCCATTCGAAGGACGGCAAAATCTACCCGGTGTTGTATTCGATGCGTCTGTGCGAGGACGGACAGTGGCGCATGTACAACATCCTGATCAACGGCATCAACATGGGCATCACGTATCGCAATCAGTTCGCGAGCGCGATGAAAGCGCCGGAAAACAAAGGCAACCTCGATATGGTCATCGCGCAGTGGGCGGAGACCATCGCGCACATCGATCCGGCGAAGCAGGGCAATCCGGATGGTTCGACGGGTGCGTCGACCGAAGCGGCCGGAGACGAATAAAAGGTGATCGAAATCACGTCGGCGGACGCGCTGCATCATCGGGTCGC
The DNA here is from genome assembly GCA_035686405.1 of Pseudomonadales bacterium. GTDB lineage: Bacteria > Pseudomonadota > Gammaproteobacteria > Pseudomonadales > Azotimanducaceae > DATJGR01. The sequence goes on from DASRZO010000014.1 coordinate 23,080, forward strand.
CGGCGAGCCGACGTTCGCCGGCGCCAATGCCGCGTGTTCGCTGCTCGATGCGGCGCTGACCGAAGTGCGGACGGCCAGTGCCGACTCGGCCGTGACGCGGACGGTCGAGGTCTCACTCGCGGGCATCGCGCAGGGCAACAGCGTAATCGTCAGCTTGATGTTGGTGTGGATGCGTCGCGCGCGCCGCGCCGGGGTCGGTATTTTGTTCGTCGAAATTCCGCAGTCCGTGTCGTCCCTGATCGAATTCACCGGCCTCGACGAAGTGCTGCCGATCGTCAAGACGGAAGCGGCCGCGTGATCACCGACGACGTCGAGGCGCGGGTCGCACAGGCCATCGTTCCGAGCGAAGTGACCGCGCGCGGCGACTCGAGCCGAATGGAAGTCACCGTCGTGAGCCCCGTCTTCGAAGGCGTCAGCCGCGTTCGCAAGCAGCAGCTCGTCTACGAGGCGATCGGTGAGCTGATTCGCAGCGGTGCGTTGCACGCCGTGACGATTCGAGCACTCACGCCGGCGGAACACGCCGGGACGCATTGATGGACAAACTGCTGATCGAGGGCGGCCAGGTGTTGCGCGGCGAGCTGCGCATGTCCGGCGCCAAGAATTCCGCGCTGCCGATTCTGGCGGCGACGCTGCTGACCGACGATCCGGTCGTGATCTCGAACGTGCCGCACCTGCACGACGTGACGACGATGATCGAGCTGCTCGGCAGCCTCGGCGTCGAGGTCATGGTCGACGAGCGCCTCAACGTCACCGTCAGTAGCGCGTCGCTCGACAGTTTTCGTGCGCCGTACGATCTCGTGAAGACGATGCGCGCATCGTTCACGGTGCTCGGGCCGTTGGTCGCGCGGCACGGCCAAGCCGAAGTGTCGCTGCCCGGCGGTTGCGCGATCGGTGCGAGGCCGGTCGATCAGCATTTGAAAGGATTGAGCGCGATGGGGGCCGACATCCGCGTCGAAGACGGCTATGTCATCGCGAACGCCAACGGGCAATTGCGCGGCGCGCACATCCTGATGGACGTGACGACCGTCGGCGGGACGGAGAACCTGATGATGGCGGCGACGCTGGCGCGCGGGACGACGGTGCTCGAGAACGCAGCGCGCGAACCCGAGATCGTCGACTTGGCCGAATGCTTGATCGCGATGGGGGCGAAGATCGAAGGCTACGGCACCGCGACGATCGTGATAGAGGGCGTCGAGACATTGCACGGTTGTCAGCACCGCGTGATGCCGGATCGCGTCGAAACCGGTACTTATCTGATCGCCGCCGCGGCCACGGGCGGGAAGATTCGGCTGAAGGAGACTCGGCCCGACATTCTCGAGTCGGTGTTGTTGAAGCTCGAAGAGGCCGGCGCGGCGCTCGCGTACGGCAAGGATTGGCTCGAGCTCGACATGCAGGGCAAGCGACCCCGCGCGGTCGACATTCGTACCGCGCCGTATCCAGCATTTCCGACCGACATGCAGGCGCAATTCCTCGCGATGAACGCGATCGCCGACGGTACGAGTCGGGTGACGGAAACGATCTTCGAGAATCGTTTCATGCACGTCCCCGAGATCAATCGGCTCGGCGCGAAGATCGTGCTCGACGGCAGTACGACCGCGATCGTCACCGGGGTCGAGCGTTTGAAAGGCGCACCGGTCATGGCGACCGACTTGCGCGCATCGTTCAGCTTGGTCGTCGCGGGATTGGTCGCCGAGGGCACCACGCTGATCGATCGCATCTACCACATCGACCGCGGCTACGAATGCATCGAAGAGAAGCTGACGCAGATCGGTGCGCGCGTGCAGCGGCTCAACAGCCGTTGACGAACTAAGACCGACGTTTCATGAAGAAGTCGCCGCCCCCAAGACCGCTGACGATCGCGTTGAACCGCGGCGGGCGGATCCTGGATGAATGTCTGTCGTTGTTGGCCGAAGCGGGCATCGAACCTGCCGAACAGATCGAAGGTAGCCGCAAGCTCGTATTCGCGACGCGAACCGGCGAACGCCTGGTCGTGGTGCGTGGTGACGACGTGCCGACGTACGTCGAATATGGTGCAGCGGATCTCGGCATCACCGGCAAAGATACGTTGCTCGAATACGGCGGGTCCGGGTTCTACGAGCGCCTCGATCTGAAGATCGCGCCGTGCCGGATCATGACGGCCGCGCCGATCGGTGCAGCGCTCGGCAATCGGCCGCTGCGCGTCGCGACGAAGTTCGTCAACATCTCGAAGCGCTATTTCGCCGAGCAAGGTCGGCAGGTCGAGATCATCCGCCTCACCGGCGCGATGGAGATCGCTCCGCTGATGGGGCTCGCCGATTGCATCGTCGACATCGTCGAGACAGGCAATACATTGGTCGCCAATGGGCTCGAAGCGCGCGAAGTCATCGCGAACGTCAGCGCGCGCGTCATCGTCAACCGCGCTGCTCAGAAGATGCGTTTCGAAGAGATCGAAACGTTGCTCGCGCGCCTTGCCAAAGCCGTCAGCACGCGATGAGCGCCTTCGCGATTCGCCGCTTGTCGAGTGCAGCGCCCGACTTCGACGCGGAACTCGCGCGACTGACGGCCTGGGACGTTTCGGAGAGCGACGCCGTCACCGTCGCAGCGCGCGACATCGTTTTCGACGTGCGGGCGCGCGGCGACGCGGCTTTGCTCGAATACACGCGCCGTTTTGACCGCGTAACGGCGGCGAGCGTCGCCGATCTTGCAGTCGATCCCGCGGAGCTCGCGGCGTGCGCGGCAGGCTTGCCGGTCGCGCAACGGACCGCGCTCGAAGCGGCCGCGGTGCGTATCCGCGCTTTTCACGAAGCGCAACGGGCGCCGGGCTTCGAAATCGTCGATTCGCTCGGCAACCGGCTGGGCAACCGCGTTGCACCTCTCGACCGCGTCGGCGTGTACGTACCGGGCGGACAAGCGGCGTATCCGTCGACGGTGCTGATGACCGTCGTTCCGGCCCGGGTCGCGGGCGTGCGCGACATCGTCGTGACGGTGCCGACGCCGGACGGCGTGCGCAATCCGTTGGTGCTCGCCGCGATGCACGTCGCCGGCGTCGACCGCGTGTTCACGGTCGGCGGCGCGCAAGCGATCGCGGCGCTCGCATACGGCACTGCAACGATCGCGCGCGTCGACAAGATCGTCGGACCGGGCGGCGCCTATGTCGCGGCGGCGAAGCGTCTCGTGTTCGGACCGGTGGGCATCGACGTTATCGCGGGGCCGAGCGAGATCCTGGTCATTTCCGACGGCTCCGTTGCGCCGGACTGGATTGCGCTCGATCTCTTTTCGCAGGCGGAACACGACGCGGCGGCGCAAGCGATTCTGCTCACCGACGACGCCGCGCATCTCGCGGCTGTCGAGGCGTCGATGCGGCGACTGCTGCCGACGCTCGATCGTCGTGACACCATCGCGGCGTCGCTCGGCGGCCGCGGCGCGCTGATTCTCACGCGCGATCTCGACGACGCGGTCGCCATCGCGAATCGTATTGCCCCGGAGCATTTGGAGCTCGCGGTCGCGAACCCGGACGCGTTGCTCGGTGCGGTTCGTCATGCGGGCGCGGTTTTCGTCGGCGCGTCGACGAGCGAAGCGCTCGGCGACTACGTCGCGGGACCGAGCCACGTGTTGCCGACATTCGGCACCGCGCGCTTCGCATCGCCGCTCGGCGTGTACGACTTCCAGAAACGCACGTCGATCATCCGCTGCACGCCGCGCGGCGCCGAGGAGCTCGGTCGCATTGCATCGACGCTCGCCGACGGCGAAGGGCTCGGTGCGCACGCACGTTCGGCGCAAGCGCGCATGGGCGGACACGACCACGACGGTTGATTGTCAGTGCGGATTCGGCGGCGGGCGCAGTCCGGCCGTCGCATGCACTTCGAGCCGCTCGCCGTTGCGCAACAACGCGAGTTTGATATCGCTGCCGGGTCCGGCTGATGCCACCTGACGGGTGACGTCGCGCGGATGCGCCGTCGTGTGATCGTTCACGGCGACGATCACGTCGCCGCTCATGAGCCCGGCCTTTGCCGCCGGGCTGTTCGGCACGACGCTGTCGAGGACGACACCGGCGCTCTTCGCATCGTCCTCGTCGTTGTCGACTTCGATGCCGAGCCAACCGCGCGTCACATGCCCTTCGGCGATGATTTGATCGAGTACCGCGAGTGCGAGTTTCGCCGGCACCGCGAAGCCGATGCCTTGCGAGCCGCCGGACTCGCTATAGAAGAGCGAGTTGATACCGACGAGGTGTCCCTTCACGTCGATCAACGCGCCGCCCGAGTTGCCGGGATTGATCGCCGCGTCGGTCTGCAGGAAATCCTCGTAAGGACTGTCGCTGAATCCATAGCGCCCCTTCGCGCTGATGATGCCCATCGACACGGTGCGGCCGATGCCGAACGGATTGCCGATCGCGAGCACGATGTCGCCGACGCGCGCGTCGTCCGAAGAGCCGATCTTGATCGGCTTCAGTCCCGTGGCGTTGGCGCGGATCACGGCGAGATCGGTCTCGGGATCGGTGCCGATGACTTCGGCCGACGTCGTCTCGTTGTCGAAGAAACTCACGTAGATCTTGTCGGCGTCGGCGATGACGTGTGCATTCGTCAGGATGTAGCCGTCGCTGCGCACGATCACGCCGGAGCCGAGCAAGCCGTGACGGTTCGACGAGTTCATGGAGTCGCACAGCTCGCGGTACCGCGGCAAATCGCAGATCGCGTGCGTGCGCGTGTCCACCGACTTCGTCGAGATGTTGACGACCGACGGTTCCGCGATCGCGACCGCGTCGGCGAATCCGACGTCGCGTGCCTTCGGCCGGTGCGTCCATGCGACGACGGCGAGGCCGACGAGCGCGCCGACTAGGGCGGCGGTCGTGAAGTAGCGGGCGGTTTGCGCCATGGGATGACGGCTTCGAGAATGGGGTACGTGATGAGAGGGGCGCCAGTCTACCAGTCCGTCGGCGCGGTCCCGAAATGCGCGCGGCGCGACGATTGTTTTCGGCGAAACGCCCAGTAGAGTGCTGGTTTTTCCGTCGGTGAGGTCGATGACTCCGGTCGAGCAGTACAACGCGTGCCTGTCACTGCCCGGCTTCGTCGACGATCCCGCACAGCGCGATGCGGTCACGCGCCTCGATGCGTTGAGCCGCCGACTCGTCGAAGCGCGCGCGGCCGAAGCGTCGCTCACCAGGCGTCTGAAGGCGCGATTCATCGGCGACCGCCGCGAACTCGTGAAGGGCCTCTACATGTGGGGCGGCGTCGGGCGCGGCAAGACGTTCATGATGGATCTGTTTTTCGAGTGCCTGCCGTTTCCCGACAAGATACGCACGCACTTTCACCGCTTCATGTACCGCGTGCATCGCGATCTCAGGAGACTGTCGGGACAGGCGAATCCGCTCGAGCGCGTTGCGGCGGGTCTCGCCGGCGAAGCGCGCGTGCTGTGCTTCGACGAGTTCTTCGTGTCCGACATCGGCGACGCGATGATTCTCGGCGAGTTGCTGGCGCATCTGTTCGACAACGGCGTCACGCTGGTGGCGACGTCGAACATCCCGCCGCGCTCGTTGTACGAAAACGGTCTGCAGCGGCGGCGGTTCCTACCGGCGATCGATTTGCTCGAGCGCAATACCGACGTGCTGAACTTGGACGGCGGAACCGATTATCGATTGCGTTTGCTCGAACAAGCGGAGACGTATCACTCGCCGCTCGACGATCGCGCCGAACCCTTCTTGGCGGAGCGCTTCGCGACATTGGCACCGGATCGGTCCAGCGTCGAAGCTGACATCGATCTCGAGATCGAAGGGCGGCCGATCCGGTGCCGGCGTTCGGCGGACGACGTCGCATGGTTCGACTTCAAGGCGCTGTGCGACGGACCGCGCAGCCAGAACGACTACATCGAACTCGCGCGCATTTACCACGCGGTGCTCGTCAGCAACGTTCCGGTCTTCACGGTCAAGACGGAAGACCAGGCACGGCGCTTCATCAGCCTGGTGGACGAGTTCTACGACCACGACGTCAAGCTGATCGTGTCGGCGGAGGCACCGGTCGAAACGCTGTATCGCGGCGAACGCCTGACGTTCGAGTTCGAGCGCACCCGCAGCCGCTTGCTCGAGATGCGATCGCGCGACTATTTGTCGCGCTCGCACCGGGCCTGAGGCCACGCGATTTGTTGTAAAAGCGCAAGTGCTCGGCTAACATGCGCGCTCCCAAAATCCCCGTGCTCGTCGTATCTGTATGAAAACTCTGAGTATTCGTGCGCAGGATGTTCGCCACGATTGGTTCGTGGTCGATGCTGCCGACCGCACGCTTGGCCGGCTGGCGACCGAGATCGCGCATCGGCTGCGCGGCAAGCACAAGGCCGAATACACGCCGAACGTCGACACGGGCGATTTCGTCATCGTGATCAATGCCGAGAAAGTGCGCGTCACCGGCCGCAAATTCACGGACAAGATCTACTACCGCCACACCGAATACCCGGGCGGCATCAAGGGCGTTCCGTTCGAGCGCATGCAGGCCGAGCATCCGGAACGAGTGATCGAAACGGCGGTGCGCGGCATGCTGCCGCACAACCCGCTCGGTCGCGCGATGTTTCGCAAGTTGAAGGTGTACAGCGGCCCGAACCATCCGCACGCCGCTCAACAGCCGCAGACGTTGGACATTTAATTCATGGCATCAGCTCAGCAGAACTACGGAACCGGTCGACGCAAGACGTCGACCGCGCGCGTTTTCGTCACGGCCGGCAGCGGCGAGATCAGAGTCAACGAACGATCACTCGACCAATACTTCGGCCGCGAGACGGCGCGGATGGTGGTGCGTCAGCCGCTCGAAGTGGTCGAAGCGGCGGAACGCTTCAACGTCTATGTCACGGTGAAGGGCGGCGGCGGATCGGGCCAAGCGGGCGCGATTCGTCACGGCATTGCGCGCGCGTTGGTGCAGTACGACGAGTCGTTGCGCCAGCCGTTGCGACGCGCCGGTTTCCTCACGCGCGATGCGCGCGAGGTCGAACGCAAGAAGGTCGGTCTGCGCAAAGCGCGTAAGCGTCCGCAGTACTCGAAGCGTTAAGCTCCCTCGGATTTTCGTTCGTTGCTCGATGCATTCGTCGGGACGGAACAGTGCTATCCGCCCCTTAGGAAAAATGGTCTCTCGACGTGCCGCAGCCGCTCAGAGAGACGCGATGGTGTGTTAGAATTTCGCGCGGTCGTGGGGTTGGTCAATGGAGCGTGGCGATGAGTGGTGACGGGGTCAACAAACAGCGTCGCTACTTTCTCATCGGTGCCACGTCAGTCGTCGGCGGAGTCGGCATCGTCGGCGCGGCCGTCCCGTTCGTCGCATCGTGGAGCCCGAGCGCGAAGGCGCGTGCTGCCGGTGCTCCCGTTACGATCGATTTCTCGCGATTGAATCCCGGCGAAATGCTCGGCCCGATCCCCGCGTGGCGCGGCCAGCCGATTTTCGTTTTGTATCGTACCCAAGCCATGCTCGACGAGTTGCCGAAACTGGACGCGAGCCGCGCCGATCCGGAATCCGAGCGTCCGCAACAACCTCTCTACGCGAAGAACGAATGGCGTTCGCGCCGTCCCGAGTTCGGCATCTACGTCGGTTTGTGCACGCACCTCGGCTGTTCGCCGAAGTATTTCCCCGCAGTGCAGCCGGAACCGTTCGATGCGCAATGGCAAGGCGGATTCTTCTGCCCCTGCCACGGTTCGAGGTTCGATCTAGCTGGTCGCGTGGTGAAAGGGGTGCCCGCGCCGGCAAACTTGGTAGTGCCCCCTTATAGCTTCGTCAGCGACAGAGTGGTCACGATCGGCGTCGACGAGGAGCACGCGTGATGCAAGAGCCGCAATCGACTTCGCGTTTCCCTGCGATGTGGACAGCCTTCATGGGTTGGGTCGATCGCCGCTTCCCGGCGACTGAGACTTTCGAATACCACATGTCGAAGTACTACGCGCCGAAGAATTTCAACTTCTGGTATTACTTCGGCGTCATCGCGACGGTCGTATTGGTGTTGCAGCTCGTCACCGGCATCTGGTTGACGATGAGCTACATTCCGAGCGGCCAAGGCGCATTCGCTTCGGTCGAATACATCATGCGCGACGTCCAGTTCGGCTGGTTGTTGCGTTATCTACACACGACCGGCGCATCGGCGTTCTTCGTCGTGGTGTATCTGCATATGTTCCGCGGCTTGATGTACGGCTCGTATCGCGAACCGCGCGAACTGTTGTGGCTGATCGGCATGGCGATCTTCATCGCGATGATGGCGGAGGGTTTCTTCGGTTATCTGCTGCCGTGGGGCAACATGTCGTATTGGGCTGCGCAGGTCATCGTGTCGTTGTTCGGCGCCATTCCGGTGATCGGCGGCGGCTTGATGGAGTGGATCCGCGGCGACTTTTTGATTTCCGAGATCACGCTGAACCGCTTCTTCGCGCTGCACGTCGTCGCGCTGCCGCTCGTG
>DASRZO010000015.1:0-5532 GCA_035686405.1 Pseudomonadales bacterium
CGTCGATCCGTATCCGGACGACCCGGTGCTGTTCACGATCGACGCGCACAACGCCGACGCCTATGCCGACAAGCTCAGCGACGGCCAGCGCGCGCTGCTGGCGGCCTATCCGGACACCTGGCGGATGCGCGTGTATCGGACGCGCCGCAGCGCCGCGTATCCGGACTTCGTCTACGAGGCGGTACGGCACAACCAACAGACAGCCGAAGTGCTGCCCGGCAAGGGCGGCGTCAGCGGCGCGCGCGTGAGCTCGCCGTTCCGGCAACCGAAGAACGGCCTCGAAGCGATCTGGAATCACAACCTGCGCTGGCGCGGATTGCGCGTCGAACGGTCGGAAGGCAGTGCGGCGGTCACGCCGAGCGGCCGCTACACGCTGGTGCTGGCGATTCAGCAGTTGGCGTTTCCGTACGACCTACCCGGCGACAAATCCGATTGGGAGTTCTCGAACGTGTTGCTCGCGGCGAAGACGAAGACGCTGACGCCGGCGCCGTTGACCGGGCGCGGCACGCTCGTGATCGAACCGATCGATCAGACGCGCGATCCGCGCAAGGTGTGGCTGTATACGCCGGCGCTCCGACAGCTGGTGCTGCAGGCGAACTACGGCTACGACCTGCCGGCGCCGAACACGGACGCGCTGCGCACCGTCGATCAGTTCGAGCTGTTCTCGGGACCGACGGACCGCTATGAATGGACGTTGCTCGGCAAGCAGGAGATGTTCATTCCGTACAACGCCTATCGCGTGCACAGCGACGACGTATCGGCGGAACAGATCCTCGGACGGAAGCATCTCGACCCGGACCTGCTGCGCTACGAACTGCACCGCGTGTGGGTGGTCGAGGCCGTGCTGAAGCCGGGCGAGAAGCACATCTACGGCCGCCGCCGCTTCTATCTCGACGAGGACAGCTGGCAGGTCGCCGTCGCGGACAGCTGGGACCTAACGGGACAACTGTGGCGCACGGCGGAGGCGCATGCGGTGAACTACTACCAGGTGCCGGTACTCTGGGCCACGCTGTATGCGTTCTACGACCTGCGCAACCACCGCTACCTCGTCGAGGGACTGGACAATGGCCGCGGGCCTTATCGATTCACCGATACCGCCGATCCGCGGGAATTCACGCCCAACGCGCTGAACTACTACCTGCGCTAGGTCTTCTACCGTTGCGCTGCAACGACGATCGCGTGCAGTGCGCGCTTCGGTAGTTCCCCTTATCGATGTTCGGGATCGCGTATGGCTAATTTGGCCGAGGGGTTAGGCGTTGCCGTGACCGCGGCCTTCGTTGCGGATGGTCGATTGCGGCACCAGCGGCGTTTTGTCGTCACGGCCGCGCGGGGCACAGTATGCGCATGGGTATCCGTCCAATCGTCGCGACAATTGCGTGCGTTCTGTTACCGCTGCTGTCGGGCGCAGTCACGCCGGCGGCAGGTCAGGACGCCGCGAAGATCCAGGATCTTCAGAAGCAAATCGACGCGCTGACACAGGCGCTCGCGAAGGTGAGCGGTACCGATCCGCAGGCGCAACAGCACGCGATGCAGAATCACTGGTCGATGCTGCAGGCCTATTTGCAGTCGATGCGGCAATGGCCGGGCATGAACCCGAACGGTCGTGCCGATTGGGTGATGATGAGCCCTGAAATGATGGGCGGCGGCACGATGGGCTGGTATCACGGTACGGGTCGAGAAGAGGGTTGGGCGCTTCCGACCGAAACGCCGGCGCGTTACCAAAAGCACATGCAGGCGCTACAGCGGCAAATGCGCAAGCAGACCGCTGCAATCGCCGCCGAGACGGATCCGACCCAGCGCGATGCGCTGATCCGACAGCACTACTACACCGTCTATCGCGACATGCAGACGCTGCGTGGGATGGGTTGGATGTGGAACCGCGGTGCAGCGAGCGCGTTGCCGGACGCGAGTTCGCCCGGCGCGACATTGGAGGCCAAGTACTGCTCGCAATGTCACGCCGCACCGCCGCCGGGCATCCATACGGCCGAGGAATGGGCAGAGGTGACGGGACGCATGCGGCAGCACATCACCGACAAGTCCACGACGAACGACGGCGTCATGGTGCCGAGTTCGTCCGAGATGGCATCCGTCGACGACTACTTGGGCCGTCACGCGAAGCGGGGACCCTGAGTTCCGTGTTCGGCGGTTCGCGCGGAACGCGATATTCGTCTGTTCGCCGGGCGCGACGATCGCCGATGCCGAGGAGCGCCGCCGCAGTTCGTCGCCGATCGGCGTCAGACTCGCGGGTTCGTGTGCTCGTGATGGATCGCTTCGTCGATCTCGGCGTCGGTGACGGCCTGGAACTGCAAGGTGTGCAGCGTGTAGTAGAGGCCGCGTTGCGCGAGCAGTTCCTCGTGCGTGCCGAGTTCTTCCACCCGTCCGTGATGCAGTACCAGCACGCGGTCGGCTTCTTGGATCGTCTGCAGCCGGTGCGCGATGAGGATCGACGTGCGTCGCGCGGTCAGCTTGCGCAGTGCGTCTTGGATGAGGAGTTCCGTCTCGGTGTCGATGCTGGCGGTCGCTTCGTCGAGCACGAGGATTTCCGGATCGGCCGCGAGCACGCGCGCGAACGCGAGCAGCTGGCGCTGGCCTTGCGACAGGTTCTGGCCCCGTTCGGCGAGAATCGTGTCGTAGCCGTCCGGCAGCGCGCGGATGAATGCGTCGGCGTTGACCGTTTTCGCAGCGGCCATCGCGCGCTCGCGCGAGATCGCGGGATCGCCGAGCGCGATGTTGTCGTAGATGCTGCCCGAGAAGATGTGGAAATCCTGCAGCACGACGCCGACGCGGCGGCGCAGATCGCGCGTGTGAATGTGATTGAGGTCGATGCCGTCGAGGAAGATCTGGTCGTCTGCGAAGTCGTAGAAGCGCCCCAACAAGCGGATCAAGGTGCTCTTGCCAGAGCCGGTAGGCCCGACGATCGCGAGCTTCTCGCCGGCGCGGATGTCGAACGACACGTCCTGCAGCACCGGGACGCCCGGGTCGTAACCGAAACTCACGTGGCGAAACTCGACTTCGCCGCGTAGCCGCGCCGGTAGCGCGACGGGTGCGGTCGGTTCGTGGATCTTTTCGTCCCAGTCGAGCGCCTGAAAGATGCGTTCGCCGCTGGCCATCGCGCGGAACAGGACGTTCGTCTGTTCGCCGAGTACGACGATCGGGTGGAACAGCATGTCGATGAACCGCGTGAAGAGGATGACGCCGCCGAGCGAGACGTGTTCCTGCAGCACGGCGCCGGCGCCGTACCAGACGATCAGGGCGAGCGCGACCGACGACACGCTGTCGGTGAACGCGCCGTACAGCGTCTCGATCCGCATCGAGCGCATTTCGACGTCGCGATTGCGCGCGTTGATCGCGCCGTAGCGTTCCTGGTTGTAGGCCTGACGCTCGGAGATCTGCACGACGACCAAGCCGGCGAGGTTTTCCTGCAGGTTCTGGTTCAGCGCCGATACCGACAATCGCACGGCACGGAAGAGTTGCCGCGTGATCTGTTGGAAAGCGTAGGTGACGCCGCCCATCACGGGCATCACGAGCAGCATGATCACGGTCAGCTTCACGTCGACTGCGAGCATGATCACGAGCGCGACGAAGAACGGCACGAACTCGCCGATCAACGTGCCGATGCCGCGCAGCAGCTCGTACAGCGCTTCGACGTCGTTGGTGACGCGCGTCATGATCCGGCCGACGGCGACGCGGTCGTAGAACGACGACGGCCGCGTTTCGAGATGGCGGAACAGATCGCGGCGCAGATCGCGCAGGCCGTTGACGACGGCGCGGATCAGCGTCAGGCGATGAAAGTGCCCGGTGACCGCCCACCCGACCTGCAGCAGTGCGAACAACGCGCAGGCGGCGGCCAGCGGCGGCAGCGCGAACGCACGGCCGATCCAATCGGTTGCCGCGATCATCCCCATGTCGGGCGTCACGCGCTGATGGTTGTCCATCAGGATGTGGTCGACGACGACGACGGAGATCACGACCGGCAGCAGGACTTGCAGCGCCGACGACACGAGGATCAGCACCGAGCTCAGCGCGACGGTCCGGCGGTACGGTTTGATCCACTTCAGCAGCCGGCGCAGCAGCGCGAGGTTCAACGCCTGGCCCGACAGTTCGGCGTCGAACATCGCGTGATCGCGGCGCGGCGGCCCGCCGGGCGGTGCGTTGGGAAGCTGCAACGTCGCTTCGCTCACGCCGGCGCTCCGGCCGCTTCGTAGTCCGCCGCATCGGCGCCTTCGCGCTGAATGCGTTCGAGTTCGGCGTACAAGCCGCCGAGCGCCAACAGTTCCGCGTGGGTGCCTTGCTCGACGATGCGGCCGGCGTCGAGCAGGACGATGCGATCGGAATGACGCGCCGTCGACACGCGGTGCGACACCAACAACGTCGTTTGGCCGCGGCGGATTCGCTTCAGCTCCGACAAGATGTGCTCTTCGGTCTCGGTATCGACGCTCGAGAAGCAATCGTCGAGCACCAGCACCGGCGCGTGGCGGATCAGTCCGCGTGCGAGCGTCGCACGCTGTTTCTGGCCGCCCGACAGCGTGACGCCCCGTTCGCCAACGATCGTGTCGAGCTGCTCGGCGAACGATTCGACCGTCTCTTTGAAATCGGCCGACGCGGCCGCTTCCCAGACGAGATCGATCGCCCGCACCGGATCGTCGTACGTGAGGTTGTCCTTCAGCGGTTCGCCGAACAGAAACGGATCCTGCGGCACCATCGCGATCTGCGAGCGCAACTGCGCGAGCGGATAGTCGCGCACGTCGTGACCGTCGACGAACACGGTGCCGGGCGGCGGGTCGAGCAAGCGCACCAGGAGCTTCAGCAACGTCGTCTTGCCGGCGCCGACGCGGCCCATGATCGTGATCGACTCGCCGGGTCGCACCGCGAGCGTGACGTCCGAGAGCGCCGGTTCGCGCGTCGCGTCGTATGCGAACGACAGATGTCTGAATTCCACTGCGCCGCCGATCAACGGCGGTGTCGAGCCGCTCGGCCGGTCGTCGATCTCCGGCGCGAGATCGAACACTTCGAACAAGCGGTCCGACGCGACCGCGGCGCGCTGGAACAAGTTCACGATGAAGCCGGCGACACGGAACGGCTGCACGACCATGTTCACGTACATGAAGAACGCGGTGAACGTGCCGACCGTGATCTTGCCCGCGAGCACCAGGCCGCCGCCGTAGCCCAAGATGACGATCGAGCAGATCGCCGCGAGCGACGGCATCCACGCGGCCATCAGCGAGTTGATCTGCGCTTGCCGGTAGAACGCTTCGGAATAGCGCTGATTCGTCGCGTCGAAGCGCTTCATCTCGTTCTCTTCCTGCACCATCGCCTGGATCGTGCGGATACCGGAGAGGTTTTCCTGCACGTGCGTGCCGAGATCGGACATGCGGTCCTGCACGTCGCGCGACGAGACGCCCATCTCGCGCGACGCGTACCACGCGTAGACGAACACGAACGGCAGCGGCGGCAGGATCAGCGCGGTCAACGCCGGCGACAGATACAACATGAAGCTGAAGCCGACGATCGTCGCGAACACGAGGACGACGA